>CBDUPU010000147.1:0-6327 GCA_965369185.1 uncultured Rhodospirillales bacterium | reverse complement strand
ATACGACCCGCGCTATTTTTTGCTGGCTTTAACGGCTTTTTTGCGCTAAATAATCCGGTATTCCCTGACATGAAGGAGCGTAACACCCGGCCAAGCCGCGATACGAACCTTTGGTCAAAACAGTAACTGAGGTAACACATGGCTACGAAATCATCGCCAATCGAATATCTCCGCCAGGTGCGGGCTGAAATGAACAAGGTGACCTGGCCGTCCCGCAAGGAAACGACCACAAGCACGATCGCCGTTTTTATCATGGTTGTGCTGGCATCGATTTTTCTGTTCCTCGCGGATCAGTTTATGGCGTTTATTGTTCAGTTTATCCTCGGCATTGGAATGTAAGCCCGGCATTAGCCCGTCTGGCTTGGGGAAGGAATTAATATTATGAGCGCAACAGTTCAGAAAAATACTGAAGGTAGTAATAAAATGTCGAAAAAACGCTGGTATGTTTTGCACGTCTATTCTGGCTTTGAAAACAAGGTGGCCGAGGCCATTCAGGAAAAAGCCAAAAAGAAAGGCCTTGAAGACAAGGTCGAGGAAATCATGGTTCCGACCGAAGAGGTCGTTGAGGTCAAGCGCGGTCAACGCGTAAACGCCGAGCGTAAATTCTTCCCCGGCTATGTGCTGGCGAAACTCGATCTGGACGACGAAGTCTGGCACCTGATCAAGGACACACCGAAAGTGACCGGATTCCTTGGCGCCGGCAAGCGTCCTTCCCCGATCAGCGAAAAAGAAGCCGAGTCGCTGATGAAGCAAATTCAGGAAGGTATCGAGCGTCCGCGTCCGAGCGTCATTTACGACATTGGCGAAGAGGTCAAGGTTACGGACGGGCCGTTCGCGTCGTTCAACGGTACTGTTGAAGATATCGACGAGGAAAAAGGCAAGCTCAAAGTATCCGTTTCGATCTTTGGCCGTGCCACGCCGGTCGAGCTGGAATACAGCCAGGTCGAAAAAGTATAAGAAATACTTGTGTTTTGGCGCGGATGGGGATAATGTCCGCGCCATTCTGCCCGTCTTTCGTATAAAAAAAGCGGGTAAATGTGAAACTCCGTGGAAGGTTTTCCGGTAAAAGACCAGCCGGAACTGTACCACGGTCCACGTTAACTTTAGTAACGGAGGCCATAATGGCAAAAAAAGTCACAGGTTATATTAACCTGACCATTCCGGGTGGCAAAGCCAACCCGTCCCCTCCTGTCGGTCCGGCACTCGGTCAGCAGGGCGTCAATATCATGGAATTCTGTAATGCTTTCAACGACAAGACGAAAGAAAGCATGGGCATTCCGATTCCGGTTGTTATTACGGTTTATGAAGATCGTTCCTTTACCTTCATTACCAAAAAGCCGCCGGCCAGCTACTTCCTGAAGCAGGCTGCCAAAGTCAAGTCTGGCTCTGGTGCGCCGGGTCGCGAGATCGTCGCCCAGGTGACCACCAAGCAGGTGCGGAAAATCGCCGAAGAGAAAATGGAAGACCTGAACGCTAACGATATCGATGCAGCGATGAAAATCATTGCCGGTTCTGCGCGTTCCATGGGCATCGAAGTGGTGGGGTAAAGAACATGACCAATACAGCAAAAAAAATGAAAGCCGCTTACGAGCAGATCGACCGTAATAAACTTTATTCGGTTGAAGAAGCTGTCAAAATCCTGAAAGGGAACAGCAAAAACCGTAAGTTTGATGAAACCATCGAAATCGCGCTGAACCTGAACATTGACCCGCGTCACGCCGATCAGGCTGTTCGTGGCATGTTCGAGTTGCCGCACGGTACCGGCGCGACTGTTCGCGTTGCCGTGTTCGCAAAAGACGAAGCAAAAGCGAAAGAAGCAAAGGACGCCGGTGCCGATATTGTCGGTGCGGATGATCTTGCTGATAAAATCCGCGCAGGCGAGATTGATTTCGATCGTTGCATTGCAACCCCTGACATGATGCCGCTGGTCGGCCAGCTCGGTAAAATCCTCGGTCCGAAAGGCCTGATGCCGAACCCGAAGCTGGGCACCGTGACCCCGGATGTTAAAAAAGCCGTTGAATCCGCAAAAGGCGGGGCGATTGAATACCGCGCTGAAAAAGCCGGTATCGTCCATGCCGGTGTCGGTAAATCCAGCTTCGACGAAAAGAAACTGGTTGAAAACATCTCGGCTTTTGTCCGCGAAGTTCTGCGCGTACGTCCGTCTGGCGCAAAGGGGACCTACATGAAAAAGGTCACTGTCAGCTCCACCATGGGTCCGGGCGTTAAGATCGACTTTGCAGCGCTGAGCAGCGCAGACCGCAAAGCCGCTTAATCAAGCCGGTAAAAAAGTTTGCAAAAAAGCCGTGAGAAGCTCTCACGGCTTTTTTATTTTTCTATGGCTGCATGAAATATCATGCAGCGTCAGCGCGGTCCCATTCAGGTGCCCATTCCGGGTCAATCATCCTGCCGTCTTGCCGGGCAAGACCGCTGATCTGCGCCATTTCTTCATTGCTGAGTGCAAAATCGAAAATCTCGAAATTCTCGCGGATGCGCGCCGGATTTCCCGATTTCGGAATCGCGCAAACCTTGTCTTGCTGGATATGCCAGCGCAAAACGACCTGTCCCGGCGTTTTGTCATGCGCTGCCGCGATGGCGGTGATGGTTTCATGCTGTAGCGCGTCCGCGCGCGCCAGCGGGCTGTAGCTGGTCAGGAACATGTCATGGCTGCGCGCCCAGTCGAGCAGCTTTTGCTGCGATATAAAAGGATGGTATTCAACCTGGTTGGTGATAATCGCCCCGCCGGACAGCTCGTAAGCCTCGCGCATCAGGGCAACCGTAAAATTACTGACGCCGATATGGCGCGCCTTGCCGCTGTCCCTGACCTCCATCAGCGCCGCCATTGTTTCGGCCAGCGGGACCTCTTCTTGCGGCCAGTGCAGTAGCAGCAGATCAACGTAATCGGTCTTTAGTTTTTTAAGGCTTTGCGCGACCGATCTTTGTAGGTCGCCATTGCGAAAACTATCCATCCAGACTTTGGTTGTCAGGAAAATATCTTCGCGCGGCACGCCGGAGCCTGCAAGCGCTTTGCCGACATCGTGCTCGTTTTCGTAGATTTGCGCGGTGTCAATGTGGCGATAACCAGTATCCAGTGCGTGCCTGATCGCATCAATCGCCGCTTTGTCGCGTAATCTCCATGTGCCAAAACCGAGCCGCGGTATATTTGTGCCGCGTATTGTCAGGATTTCGTTTGTCATCAGCCTGCTCCTTCTCTCTTTGATAAAGTATTGTAACGGTTATTTGGTTCCATCTTTTGTAATGGCAACCCTCGCGCCGAACATATCTTGGCCTGATCTTTTTATACGTGTAAACTGTAAGAAGAAGGGGTTTTTCCTGCCGGTTTATTCAAGTGATCATTTAAAGGATACTTACATGTATTGGGCGATTTTTGGCATTTTACACAGCATGTTCCGCGCAATATTTGCCGAGGTAAACCGGGTTTACAACCTTGATTCATGGCAGCTTGCTTTCTGGCATGCCAGTGTCGCGGTCGCGGTGCTGTTGCCTTTTGTCCCGTTTATGGACTGGCCGGCAGACCCGAACTTTTATCTCGCCGCTGTGCTTGTCGCCCTGATCTTCGCGATCGGCGTTGTTATCCAGCTGAACCTTTCCGCTGATAAAAAGGGCAGGGTATCAAGTATCGCCATCCCGGTCGAGGCGATCTCGGCGTTTGTGATCTGGCTGCTGGTAAAGGACTATATGGTCGGCTATTACATGGCCAATCCGGTGATGACCGTCGCAGTTGTCAGTTCTTTTGTCCTTGCCTCGGCGGCGCTGTTCTTCCTGCGCACGACCGATATTAACTGGTCTTCCTTTATTGTTGTCGCGCCTGTCGGTGTTACCTATGCCGTTGCCGGGGTCGTGACCAAACTGGTCGTGCCATCTGCATCGCTTGTTCCGGCAGCCCTGTCATTTGTGCTGATTAATTTCGTTGTTATGACCGTCGTCATGGGGCTGTTTTTACTGCTAAAAGGCAAGGCCAACCCGGGGCTTTACGAAAAGCCGATGGTCAAGGCCGGTATCCTGACCGGGGTCTTTTCGGCGGTGGCTTATCTGACCTTTGTCGTCAGCGTCGTATTCGCGCCTAATCCCGGCTATACAAGCATTCTTGCCGCCCTCGTTCCGGTGTGGCTGATGTGGTATCACGAGCTTCGCCTGATCGAAGACCGCGCCAAGCCGCTTGCCGGCCTGCTGATTGTCGCCAGTATCATATTGCTGATTACCGCGACCTGGGCTGCGTAAGTCCGGGCGTTTGATTGTTGCCTTGTTAGATCGGCTTCATGCCGCCGGAAGGCATGCGGTTGGTCTTGATGCCGTATAAAGGCAGCAGCGCTTCATGCAGCGGCTGGTCGGTGACATAGCAGCTAAAGTTCCATCCCGGAATGGCTTTGACCATGTCGCCCAGCTCGTTGATGTGCTGCTGGATCCGCTCCTCGACCTCTTCTTTGATCGACTCGCTGCGCTTTACTGTGTGCGAAAAGTCATTTTCAAGGCTGTGAAACCTGACATGGCCTTTATAGCGGAACTCGACTTCCGACGGATCAAGAATCTGGACAAGGTGTCCCTTGACCCCGGCATGGTGCAGGCTGGTCAGCATTTCGCCGATTTCCTCCATCGGGCAAAGGAAGTCGCTGAAAATAAAAACATGGCTGTTCCGGCCGAGCGGCTTGCCGCGGTGTACCGGCAGCTTCGGAAGATCTTCGTCAGCCTTGTTTTCGCGCACGGCGTCATGGGCCATTTCGTGCAACAGCCGCTGTACCCCCGCCTTGTTGCCGCTCAGCCCAAGCTCGCTGCCCAGCAGGGTAAAACGTTCTCCGGTCGCAGCCGTCAAATAGGCGGTGGCGAGCAGCAGGATTTCTGCGGCTTCTTTCTTGGTGAATTGCGGCTGCTTGTCAAACAGCTCTGCCGGCGCTTTGTAATCCATCGATTTACTGTGGTCGCGCCATAAATATATTGTCTGGGTCACTTCGCGCTCGCGCTCGCGCACCATCAGCAGGTCTTCGCCGTCACGGTCAATCCGTTTGGCCGATGCTTTATAATCGATCTTGCGCGGGTCGTGCAGCCCCTGCTCGAACTGGGAATAGCGGTGAAACTCTGTGCCGGGGCCGGGCATATTGCGATTGCGCAAACCCTGGATCAGGCTGGCAAGGTGCCGTGCCTCAAGGTCGAGTTCCGGCAGTCTGGCGGCGACTTCTTCGGCCTTTGTGTTGCGCTCGAAATTATCCTTAACCGTCTTGCGATCAGTCATGCTAAAGCGTTCCCCTGTTCTTTATTATAGAAAAGGAGCCTCGCATAGCCCTCTATAGCTGTCAAATTATTTTGTAAAAAAAACTTGACGGGCTGTGGCTTCTCCGCTAGAAACTGGCCTCATTCCTGTCCAAGACTGCAGGTGGCCGTGTTTGGCGCGGTGCTAAATCCTGTATAGATAGGCCTATAAAGAATAGGAAAAGATGCACCGGCAGCATGTCGGTATTGTCTTTTGGTCTTGGGTAAGGATGAACCGGATGCGGTGTCATCCTTTTTTATTGCCGTGATGATCGTAATGACAGGCGGCAAAGCTGTGAAAAGAATTTTGTAAGGAGATCATGCGATGCCTATGAGCCGCACCCAAAAGGAGCAGGAAGTTGACAACCTGAAAAAAGGTTTTGAAGAAAACGACATTTTTGTTGTTGCACATTATTCCGGCCTGACTGTTGCGCAAATGACCGAGTACCGCGCAAAGCTGCGGGCCGAGGGCGCTTCCTTCAAGGTTGTTAAGAACCGCCTGGCAAAGCGTGCGATCGAAGGCACTGACTATGAGCACATGACGGACCTGTTTGCTGGTCCGACCGGTCTTGCTGCTTCTAATGATCCGGCGGTTGCCAAGGTTACTTATGAGTTTGCCAAGAAGAACAAACAGCTTGTTATTCTCGGTGGCGCTCTGGGCGCGGTTAAGCTGGATGCGGCTGCTGTTGAGCAGCTGGCGAAGCTGCCGAGTCTCGACGAGCTGCGCGGCAAGCTTATCGGTATTCTGCAGGCTCCGGCACAAAAGGTTGCTGGTGTCCTTCAGGCGCCGGCCGGCGGGCTGGCACGTGTCGTTGGCGCTTATGCTGCCAAGGGCGAATAAGAGTTTTAAAGTTTAACTGGTTACTAGTATTAAAAAAGGAGAAGTACTATGGCTGCTGATATCGAAAAAATTGCAGAAGACCTGTCCAAGCTGACTGTAATGGAAGCTGCTGATCTGGCGAAACTGCTTGAAGAAAAATGGGGCGTTTCTGCTGCTGCTCCTGTTGCTGTTGCTGCTGCTGGCGGCGGTGGCGATGCTGCTCCTGTTGAAGAGAAAGACGAATT
>CBDUPU010000146.1:0-6356 GCA_965369185.1 uncultured Rhodospirillales bacterium | reverse complement strand
TCCTCCAGATAGGCCTCGGCAACGGCCTGCGATTTATTGACCGCGGTACTGACCCGTTCGCTGAACCAGCTCTGGATGCCAAAATGCAGGAAAAATGCGGAAAAAACCGTCATGATAATCGCCGGAGTCGCCGCCAGCAGACTGAAAATAAACACCAGACGAACATGCAGCCGCGATCCAGCAATCCCCCTGCGCCTCCCGCTCCAGAGCCCGACAATCCGCCGGGCGATAAGGATAATCAGCAGCATCAGGATGATCAGATCCAGATTAAGCAGCCAGATAACCATATTCGGATCATCACCAAAAGGCGGCGTCGCCGTCAGTGCGGCATATGTCGCAAAACCGCTAACCAGCCCGGCGAGAATAAGCAGAACCACAAGGCGGTTGCCAAAGGCGCTGCCCCCGCGCAGTAATTTCAAAAGCCGCTTATAACCGGCAAAACCAGATATTTTGTGCGCAAAAACGCTCAAACGTCCAACTCCCGCGATGGAAAGGCAAAATGCGGAAAAACCGCCATTGATTGAAAGCCTATTCTAAACCTATAGAATTTATTGACTTGTACCCTTAGAATGCCTATCCACAGCTTTTACAAAAGGCACCGCAAGGTAATGCACTATGGAAACTTTCGCAAGCTCTAAACACCCGCTTCCCTTCTACGCCGTTATCGTTGCAGCAGGCAGCGGACAACGGCTTGGCGGTGAATTGCCGAAACAGTATCAGAAAATCGGCGACAAAGCCATTCTACGCCATACGCTGGAAACGTTTCTCGCCTGCCCCGGCTTACAAAGACTATGCGTCGTTATAAACCCGGAGCACCGCTCACTATACGATGATGCAATATCGGGTCTTGACCTGCCCGAGCCGGTAACTGGAGGAAATGACAGAAAAGAAAGCGTTTATAACGGCTTGATAGAATTTTCCGAACTACCATCTGATGCCATTATACTCATACATGACGCAGCCAGGCCGCTTGTAACAGGTGCAGAGATAGAAAATCTGGCAGCAGAAGCTGCCAGACAACAGGCAGCTACTCTGGCTGCCCCGGTCGCAGACACCTTGAAATACCCCAAAGACGGTTATGTTGACCGCAACGATCTTTGGGCAATCCAGACACCGCAGGGGTTTCATTACGGCCTGCTTAGACGCGCCCACGAACAGGCAAGCAAAGACACCACCGTCACAGACGACACAGGGCTTGTTGCCGCGCTTGGCCATGACATCGCATTCGTGCCGGGATCACGTCGTAACTTCAAAATTACAACACAGGAGGATATGGAGATGGCACAAAACCTGCTCGCCCCTGCCCCAAACTACGAAACTCGTACGGGTTTCGGTTACGACGTTCACGCATTTACCGATGGCAACAATGTACGCCTTTGTGGGATAGACATACCGCACAATAAAAAACTCAAAGGGCACTCTGATGCCGATGCCGGCCTTCATGCCCTGACCGATGCCCTGCTCGGCACGATCGGCGCAGGCGATATCGGGCATTACTTCCCGCCCTCTGACCCGCAATGGAAAGACGCGGACAGTGCCCTTTTCCTCGAAAAAGCCGTTGCGCTTGTAACAGACAGGGGCGGCAAGATAACTAATTTCGACCTGACCCTGATATGCGAAGAACCTAAAATCGGCCCGCATCGCGATGCCATGCAACAGCGCATCGCGGCGATTTGCGGCGTAAAGCCCGACCGGGTCGGCATCAAGGCCACGACCAATGAAAAACTAGGCTTTCTCGGACGTGGCGAGGGAATCGCAGCGCAAGCGGTAGCCACGGTACGATTCCTTTGCAATGATTAGGCAGGAGACAAAAATTGCTTAATCACACCCTTATCTCAAAACTAAATCTCAAAGATCCATGGATCTGGCTGGCGACGTGGCTGGGCTTTGGCTTGATCCGTAAAGCACCGGGAACATGGGGCACATTGGGCGGCCTGCCCTTTGGTCTACTGATGCTTCATTTTGGCGGCTGGCTTATGCTGCTCGCGGGCGTATTCATAGTGTTTTCCGCCGGTTACTTTGCCGCGCAGAAATTTGAACAGGCGACGGGGGAACATGATGCCGGCGCCGTTGTCGTCGATGAAGTCGCTGGGATATGGATTACCTTGCTCTTTGCCCCGATGACATTGATGGGCGCGGCCCTTGCTTTTATCCTGTTTCGCTTTTTCGATATTTTAAAGCCGTGGCCGGTATCTTATTTTGACCGCATGGGCGGCGCAATGGGCGTCATGGCGGACGATATTATGGCGGGTATATATGCTGCGCTGGTTCTGGGAGGCTTGCACTATGCAGGAATTATTTAACGCGCTGCGCCAACGCGGTATCATGCTCGCCACCGCAGAATCCTGCACCGGCGGCATGATCGCAAAAACCATCACCGACGAAGCCGGATCTTCGGACGTCTTCGAGCGCGGCTTTGTCACCTACAGCAACGCCTCAAAAGCCGAACTGCTCGCCGTTCCGGACGACTTGCTTGAAACGCATGGCGCCGTCAGCGCCGAAGTCGCGCAGGCCATGGCCGAAGGTGCTTTGGAACATAGTAACGCGAAAATCGCCGTCTCCTGTACCGGCATCGCCGGGCCCAGCGGCGGCAGCGCCGAAAAACCGGTTGGTCTTGTCTATATCGGTATCGCAAGCGCCATGATGAGTGCCCCGCGCACATTCGAACATCACTTCGAAGGCGACCGTGACGCCGTGCGCAGACAAACCGTTGACGCCGCGCTGAAACATGTAATGGAGTGTCTGACATGACCACGCCTACCAAAAAGGTGACCTTCGTCGGCGGCGGCGACCATAATTATTTCCCGATGCTGCTGGAATGGGTGCATTCGATCCGCGCCTTCCCGCAAAGCGAAGGCATGGATATCTGCATCCTTGATGCAGGGCTGAAGCCGGAACAACTTGAAATCCTGAAGCCGCTTGTCGCGAAGATCCACAAGCCTGATTGGCCGTGCGACATACCGGCGCACAAAATCCGCGGCCGCGAATATCTGAAATCCTGCATCTGCCGCCCTTTCATCAACCAGTATTTTCCCGGCTATGACACCTATTTCTGGATGGACGCCGACACATGGGTGCAAGACTGGCGCGGCGTGGATCTCTTCCTGAAAGGGGCAGAGCGGCGAAAAATAACGCTAACCGGACAGGCTGATAGAACTTATCCACGGCAGATTCGGGTCAAATGGCTCGGCCGCTGGCCGTGGAAAGTACGCGGCTTTTATTTTTCTAACGCCCTCAAGGCCTTTGGCTTTAACAAGGCGCGGGAGCTGCTTCCCTATCACGTCCTGCTTGCCGGGGCTTTTGCCCTGCATAAAGACGCCCCTCACTGGGAACGCTGGCAGTCGCTGGTCAAAGAGGCCGTCAAAAACGGCAAGGTCTTTACCGCCGAACAGCTTTCACTCGGTGTCATGTGCTATCTGGAAGGCTATAAATTTGAAATCCTGCCAGCCTACACACACTGGCTATGCGAATTCAAACCGGCCTGGGACGCAGACAAAAAGCGCTTCGTTGAGCCTTATTTGCCTCACGAAACACTCGGTATCCTGCATATGTCCGGCTTTGACGAAATGCGGCTGGATCGCAGCCTGACCACGGATTTTCAGACACTCGACGGTAAAACCGTACAGCTTTCCTATCGTTATCCGGCCTATGACGGGGAAAAGAACGAAGCGGTCAATCAGGCTTAGCAGTCGTCACAACGCCATCGCCATATAAAGATTTCGCCCTTTCTTCAAAAGCTTCGACCATGCGGGCTACGGCCTTATCGAAGAAAACGCCCATAAGCTTTTGAAAAAAATGGTTTTTAAACTCGAAATCGACATAAAAATCGATCGTACAGCCGCCATCTTTTTCGGGTAAGAACCGCCAGTGGTTCGACAGATGCTTCATTGGTCCCGATAAATACTCAACATGAATATGATCCGGGCGCAGCGCCGTCACCCGCGAAGTGAACTTCTCCCGCACCATTTTATAACCAATAACCAGATCGGCATAAAACACATCACCTTCCCGTTTGGTAATCCGGCTGGCCAGACACCAAGGCAGGAACTGCGGGTATTTGTCGACGCCCGCGACCAGATCGAATAACTGTTCACAGGAATAAGGCAGTTTACGGATTTCAGTATGGGTCGGCATTGCCACAATTACTCTGTTTTTTCAGGATGCGGCTTAAGACTTATTTTGCTGCCGCCAACTTGCTTTCACGCGCGGCGCGCAGCTTGGCAAAATCATCTCCGGCATGATAGCTGGAACGCGTCAACGGCGAAGCAGACACCATCAGGAAGCCTTTCGCCCGTGCCATTTTTTCAAGCTGCTCAAACTCTTCCGGCGTCCAGAAGCGCTCGACCGGCGCATGTTTCGGCGTCGGCTGTAAATACTGCCCGATTGTCAGGAAATCGACATCGGCTGCGCGTAAATCATCCATAACTTGCCCGACCTCTTCCCGCGTTTCGCCAAGACCGACCATCATGCCGGATTTGGTGAACTGGTTCGGATCAACTTCCTTGACCCGCTGCAACAGCCGCAAAGAGCGGAAATAGCGCGCACCGGGGCGGATCGTCGGATAAAGCCGCGGAACGGTTTCAAGATTGTGGTTAAAAACATCCGGCTTGGCGCGAATGACACGATCAATCGATGCCATATCGCCATGAAAATCACCGGGCAGGATTTCAATTGTGGTTTCCGGCGACTTGAACCGGATCGCGCCGATTGTCTTTTCAAAATGCTCGGCGCCGCCATCATCAAGATCATCACGGTCAACAGCCGTCACAACAACATGGTTCAGTCCCATTTGCCCGACAGCCACACCGACCCGCAACGGCTCCATACTATCCAGCTCCCCCGGCTTGCCGGTGGCGATATTACAAAAAGAACAGGCGCGCGTGCAGATCTCACCCATAATCATGAATGTGGCGTGCTTTTTGTCCCAGCACTCCCCGATATTCGGGCAACCAGCCTCTTCGCAGACCGTGTTCAGTTTGGCCTTGTGAACAATGTCCCGCGTTTCATGGTACGTCTTGCCCGCAGGCACGCGCACACGTATCCAGTCCGGCTTCTTACCCATAGGCCGGTCGGGATTTTTTTGTTTCTCGGGATGGCGTCGCGCCTTATCCAGTAATTCAGGGTTATAGGTCATAGGAAACTCTTAACGCAGAACGCACAGAACTGTCTAGCAGATTTGCAAAATGCCGCAGCTTATTCATCGTCCTCAATAAAATGATCACTGGTACGTCTGGCCTTTTTTCCGCTGATAACCAGAACCTCTTCCTTAAGCATGTTCTTATATTCGGCACCGACTTCATTTACATCAATGCCAAGCTCATCGCCCAGTGTCTCCAATATATCCGAAAGAACAGACTTGATGGCGTAAAGAAGCAGCAAGATAATCACCATACCAAGAGACCAGAGTGCCGCATAGAAAAGCCCCGCTCCCTGACTGCCGCCAACAGCCGTTAGCGGGTTACCGATCGGGAACAGCGTAAACATAACGCCCAGCCAGCTGAGCACAAAAATAACTGCCAGAAATACTGTTATGATACGCGATTTATCAGACTTGGCCATAAGTCCCCCTTATCAAAAGCTAGAAATGAATCGCCTTTCCATACGCAGCAAGGACGCTCTCATGCATCATCTCAGAAAGCGTCGGATGAGGAAAGACCGTATGCATCAAATCCAGCTCGGTCGTTTCAAGTGTTTTGGCAATGCCGTACCCTTGAATCATTTCCGTGACCTCTGCCCCGACCATATGCGCGCCGAGAAGCTCTCCGGTCTTCGCATCAAAAACAGTCTTCACAAGCCCTTCAGGCTCGCCGAGCGCAATCGCCTTACCATTACCAATAAAGGGGAAACGCCCAACTTTAACATCATAGCCCCGCTCTTTCGCCGCTTTTTCGGTTAAACCTACCGAAGCAACCTGCGGCATACAGTACGTACAGCCCGGGATATTGCTTGTCTCAAGCGGATGAACGTCCTTTTGACCCGCAATCCGCTCAACACAGATCACGCCCTCATGGCTCGCCTTGTGCGCCAGCCACGGCGGGCCGGTCACATCGCCAATAGCATAAACGCCCGGCTCGTCCGTTTGCGACCATTCATTCGTTACGAGATGACCTCGATCAACTTTGATCTTGGTTTTATCCAGCCCGATATTTTCGGTGTTCCCGACAATGCCGACAGCCGCAATAACGCGCTCGACTTTGATTTTCTCGGTCTTGCCACCGACCTCGACAGAGGCCGTGACATCATTCTTGCCCTTATCCAGCTTAACAACCTTGCCACCGGTAATAATCTTCATACCCTGCTTTTCAAACTGCTTGCGGGCAAAAGCGGATATTTCCTCATCTTCAACCGGCAGAATA
>CBDUPU010000145.1:0-6455 GCA_965369185.1 uncultured Rhodospirillales bacterium | reverse complement strand
GCGTCCCAAAAAACCACACGCGACCCTGCCACGGCAGGGTCGCTTGGTATCGGCAAACGGGGGAACGGGATATGCAACCCGGTGTTTTGATTACAGTCCCCAGTCGCCAAGATCGAGGTCTTCTTTTGTTGTCAGGGCACCTGTCGCCGCGCCGGCGGCACCGCCAATCAGCGCGCCGGTCCATGGGCTGCCGCCAGACAGGCTACCGCCCGCCGCGCCCACACCGGCACCGATGGCACCGCCGCTCAGTGCGCGCTCACTCTTGGTTGAGCCGCAGGCTGCCACTGATAGGCACATAACTGCCAGAAATAATAGGCGTGTGATTTTCATTGGAGTTCCCTCCTTCTTCGCTAATAAGGCTTTCATCCGGCCAACGGAAGCGCGCCGCATACGGTTCCTTATTAGGCGTGGAAAGGGTGGTTGTTCCGTGCGTTACCAGCAAATTTCGTTCTCTGCCGGCGGGGATAAGGTTTTGTTTTTTCATTGCTTTGATCAGCGCCGCGTCCCAGCCATACGGGTCTGGGCCGTAAATTAGCCCGCCATCAGCGTCTTCACGGATTGTGCGGTATAAAATATAGGCTTTTAACGGTTTGGCCGCCGTGAAATCTGTTGTTTTCAAGCTGCGCAGCGTTTCCGCCATTGTCTGTTCTGACCAGCCGCGCGTGCCCTGCATTACGAAATGCGCCGCTTCGGCCGGGCGCGCAAGGCGAATACAGCCGGAACTGTAATAACGCTCATGGTTCGCGAACAGCGCGGGCTGATTGGTGTCATGCATAAAAATATCGTAACGGTTAGGCATCAACAGCCTGATGCGGCCGAGTGCGTTATCGTCCCCCGGCGGCTGGACCATGCGCAGATGATGAATGTCTGTCTTGCTTGCCATTTCCCAGTTCACCATCAGCGGGTCGAGTACCGGCGCGTCTCGCCCATAGCCGTCATAAAGGATCAGATTCTTGTCCAGAAAACGCACAGGGTCGTGCCGTAATATCGGCCAGTAATCTTCCCGTTTGATCGTTCGCGGCACGGTCCAGTCAGGGTTGAGCCGGATGCCGCGTATATCTACGATAAAGCTCTGGGTCTTGCGCTTCGGGCGGCCGGTAATGACAGGCATTTCAAAAACGCGCTGCCCGTCCTGATAGGCTTCGAGCGTACCGGCGGCGATATTGACCATAAAGGCGCGGCCGGTCTGTTTGCGCGGCAAACGCCGTATCCGTTCCATCGTCACAATGACTTGCTCTAAATAACCCTGCGGCGTCTTGTTCAGGGCGGCGATCGTCGCCGGACCTATTATGCCGTCCACTTTCAATCCGTGGCTGTATTGAAAATCTTTCACGGCAGCGGCAAGTGCGCTGTCATATAAATTGCCGGCCGCGCTGTTGTTATGCGTGCTGGCGAGCGAAAGTCGCTCACGTAACCGAACCACCGCAGGGTGGCGCTCGCCGGGGCGTAAAAGGGATGTGCCTTGCAGGGAAAAAGGCGCGGGCGTCAGAACAGGGCTTGTCATCATGGCTGTCAGGACGGCGCGCAGGCGGTGATATAACGGATCGCTCGGCAAAAACGGATCGAACATTGACGCGGCTTTCGGCGTTTTAGCAAGGCCGGGCAGCAAGGCGTCCGCAGCGACAGGTTTGTTCCAGTAGCGCCGGGGCAGGCCGGCATAAACCGCGCTTGCTTCCATGCCGTTAAGGTCATTGACAAAACGGTATGCGGCTTCGCTAATCAGGGCGTCTGCCGCGCGCTTGTCATAGGCGGCGAAGTTTGCAAGGGCTGCGCCGTAATAATTGTCCGGGTTCAGCCCGTGCGTCCATGCTGTCGCAATATGTGCGATCACCGCTTGCCCCTGAACTGTCAGCAGCCCATTCCGGAACCATAAAAGTGTGTGTTCGTTATCGGCGTAAAACTGCGTGATTTCATCGGACAAAGGGGGATAAAAGCGGGGCTTCTGATTATTCGGCCCGTCGTAGCTCGCACTTGCCGGGGCGATCAAGACTATCAATAAGGACATGGCGCTGATAAGCCGCACCATCCGGAGCAGATGTGAAACCATATTTGTCCCGTTTGTTCGTGTTTATTATTTCCAACAGACGGAAGCTCTTGCGGTTCCAGTAAAGAAAAGGATCAATGTTCCTGCTTGAACTGCGACCACCATTCGCGCAGCTGCTCTTTCTGTTTTTGCAGTTCTTCAAAGCGTTTTAATTTTACGGGATGTTTGCTGATCGCATCGCGTATCTCGCCGGCGCGCAGCTCATCAAGCTCGCCGTCAACCAGCGCCTGAATGTCGAGGTCGGATATGTCATCCATATTTTTAGACATTACCTGTCAGTGTATAAAAAAGAAAAAGGAGGCGGCAAGCCTCCTTTTCAAAGTTATTGATATTCATTCACGCATTACTTCCGGAACTGGATTTGAACGCGGCGATTTTCTTCCAGCTGGACGCCGTCATTGGTTGGGACCGCAAGGTCGCTCTCGCCGGCTGCCCTGTTCTCCAGAACGCGGTTCGGAATGCCGCGGCGGGTCAGTTCTTCCGAAACTGCCAGTGCGCGGTTTTGTGAAAGCTGAACGTTGTAATCCGCCGGCCCTGAAGTATCGGCATGACCGACGATTGTGACCTCCAGCGGGTTTATCCGTTCAATGTCTCGGACAACGGCGGCAATCGTGTCTTGCTCGGACGGGCGGATTTCAGCTTTATCGAAGTCGAACTTGACCTCATAGTCGGAAACCACCGGACGCATCGCCATGCGCTCGCGCGGCACAAAAGTTTCCCGCACTACGCGTTGCGGTCGATAATAACTGATTGCGCACGGGTCGGGCGTATCCACGAAGCCTGCCGGTGGGGGGCGATATCCCTGACATTGCTGGCGCTCTTCGTAATCAAGATAATTGCGCAGCTCGAGTTTGTTCTCGGCCGGCAAGGATTCGGCATAGTTGGAATAGTCCTCTTTCGGAACCAGGTAGTGCGAGGTAAACCTGCCCGGCTCGGCGGCGAAAGCGGACGACGCCAGCCCCAGCGTGACGGCCATTGTCGTTGCTAATATTTTTAAGCGTTTCATGTCTTATCCTTTCGTCTTTTAAAGAGAAGGTACGTCGTCTTACGAACGGCATTTATCGTGGCTTTGTTCCTTGGGAACCTCTCTGTGACGTATTTGTTGGTCGGGATGTGGTGTTTTTTACAACAAATGAAAGGAGTACATCATGCTTGGATGGGCTCTCACATTTCTAGTCGTGGCGCTGATCGCCGCCCTGCTGGGCTATAGCGGGATAGCGGTGATCTCCGCTGAAATTGCACAGTTCTTGTTTGTTGTGTTTCTCGCGCTGTTTATTGTCGCCGCCATTATTGGTGCGATCAGGGGACGTACCCCAAAAGCGTAGCGCGCGCACAAAAAACGAGCACATAACAGCATATACATAAGAAAAGGGGCGCCTGAAGAGCGCCCCTTTTCTTATGGCCGGAACAAAATTTTCTGCAGCGCGTAGGTAAGAGCACAGAATTCCAAATGAAAGGAGCCGCCTATGCCAACTGCAACAAAATCCAGAGCAAAGACAAATAAAACCGATCACCAGGAAATCGCCCATATACGGGAGGACCTTGATTCACTGCGGCATAATGTCGTCGCGCTAAGCAGAAGTTTGCAGCATGACGTCAAGGAAACCGCTTTGGGCCGCTTGGAAAAGGTCAGAAAGAGAAGCAATCAGGCACTGGAAGCGGCCGAGGAGAATGTCCGCGAACACCCGGCGCGTTCGGTGCTGACCGCTTTCGGCGTGGGGCTTGTCCTTAGCGCCTTGATGCGGAGGGACTAATATGGAAGGCATGTTGCCTGTTTTGAAAGAAGCGATCGTCAGCGGCGTCGTGGCAACCGCAACGCGCCGCGGGCCGCGCAAAAAGCTGGCCGGAATGGCTGTGATGGTTTTTGCCGGACTTGTGCTTTTTCTGGCGATCGTTTTCATTGCGCTGGCAAATTACGAGTGGCTGTCCGCGCAATATTCTTCGCCGGTTGCATATCTGGTCATCGGGCTGACGTTGCTGCTGCTTAGCGCCATTACATTTTTTCTTGCCCGCGCTTCGTTACACAGCCATGAGCGTAATATTGACGAGCATTCGCGAGAAGAAATCAGCAGGCTCGTTGACTTGCTGGCCGAAGAGTTGTCCGGCGAGCTTGCCGAGCCTGTCAGGAATAACCCGAAGACCTCGCTTGCCGCGGCCGCTGTTGCCGGTTTTCTCGCCGGTGACAGGCTGCATTAGCAAGATATAAAGATTGATTAAAATATTTGGATGAAGAGGAGATTTCCCATGCATAAATATTTTCGTACAACCATGATGTTGACCTTTCTGGTGCTGGGCAGTGCAAGCCTGAGCTCGTGCAACACTATGGAAGGCGCAGGCAAGGACGTTGAGCGCGCCGGTGAAACCCTTCAGGACGCCGCGAACTGACGACCAGCTCGCTTTGACGCTCCTAAAAGTACCCCGCATTTTACAGGGCTTTGGCTTGTAAGGCGGGGCGCTTTTGTATAAAGAGCAGGGCATGATTAAAGTCCGCTTCGCTGCTTCAATGTATGTTCTGCTGTTCGCCGTTTTCTTTGTGACGCCGGCTCCCGCAAGCGCGCAGGATATTGCCGCGCCGCATGAGGAAACTACAGTCGAGGCGCAGATACCCGATAATCTGCTGTCGGTTGATAACGACAAGATTGTTACCCTCGCCGTTGAAAATGACAGTCTGGGCGGTGGCAGCGACCGGCATTTTACCAGCGGCGTACGGGCGACCTATCTGGATCTTGGCGCCGAATTTCCGGACATCGCCTATCGTATTGCCGACCTGATTCCGACTTTCCGGATTAACCGGACATCCAGCATTATTTATTCGCTTGGCCAGAATTTGTACACGCCGGAAGACATTACCAGCCGCGCGCCTGATCCCGATGATCGCCCATGGGCCGCGTATCTTTACGGTTCAATCGGCATGGCCAGCCTGACTGATAACCATATCGATGAAATAGAAGCTTCGCTCGGTGTCGTAGGACCATGGGCGCAAGGGGAGGAAACACAGAGTTTCGTTCACAGCCTTTTGCCATCGCCGGAGCCAAAAGGCTGGGACAACCAGCTTAAGAATGAGCCGGGCATTACGCTTTCATGGCAGCGCCGCTGGCTGGAACCGGTCAGTTTTCAGATGGATGACGCGTTTTTTACGCTCGACCCATATGCCGGATTAACGCTGGGCAATGTCTATACTTATGCCAATTCCGGTTTTACCTTCAGGCTCGGTTCGAAAAGCGCTCGCTGGCAGGATGTGCCGCTGCGCGTGCGCCCGGCGATGCCCGGAACAGGATTTTTCTCGACGCCGCCGCGCGGCTGGGACGTTTACCTGTTCGGCGGGATCGAGGGCAGGGCGGTGGCCCGCAATATCTTTCTTGACGGCAACACGTTCCGCGACAGCCCGCAGGTTGATAAGAAGCCCTTTGTAGCTGATGCCAATCTAGGTGTCGGCGTGACGGTCGGGGCGGTACGCGTCAGCTATACCATTATTCTCCGTTCAGAGGAGTTTAAAGGGCAGGACCGTACCGACATGTTCGGGGCGCTCAGCCTTGGGCTTCGTTTCTAATCCTTGGGAACCCCTTCGGAACCTTTCGCATAAGCCGCGCGTTGACCCCAACGCAGGCTTATTAGAAAAACCAAGGAGCATAATATGAAATTCAGGATTTTAACCACAGTATCGGCGATCGCCATGATGGCGGCGGTGGCCATGCCGGCACATGCCATGAGCGAAAATGACGATTATCGCGCCCGAACTTACAGCCAGTCTCATAGGGAGAATATGGACCGCATCCAGAACATGAAAATGATGGATGAACGGCAGGCCGGGGAGATCTCGGAGCGCACCATGATCGAGAGGCCGCTGGAGCAGGACACTTCTTATCGTATGCGCGAAAGAGCGTCTGCCGCGCCGTTCCTGACGGAAAGCATTCAGGTCAGCCAGAATAATACCGCGCGCGGCATGATCGGTAAAAAAACTTACACCCCGGACGGTGAAGTGGTTGCCTCGGTCGAGGACATTATTATCGATCGTAACGGCAACGCCGAGAAAGTTGTTCTGCGTGATAGCGGATTCCTTGGTATGGGCGGTTCGCTTGTGTCTATGGATTATGACCGGCTGGTGCGTCCTGAGCGGCAAGGGGACGTGTTGCAGTCCGTTGATCGTGGCGCCATGAATCAGGCACGCCGTTTTTCCTATGCAGCTTCGCCCGGTTCGCGTGATGCGATGCCGGTTGACGGGTTAAGTGTCGCACAAATTCTTGATGGCGACCTTCTGGATGCGAATAACCGGCGCGTTGCCCGCGTCGATAATTTGACCTTCCGGGACGGTAATGTTGATTATCTGATCGTTTCTTATAATGACGTCTTTGGAATGGGCGGTGAAACGGCAGCGATCAGATATTCCGATCTGCAGCCTGTTCGTACGGGC
>CBDUPU010000144.1:0-6469 GCA_965369185.1 uncultured Rhodospirillales bacterium | reverse complement strand
AAGGAAGGAATACTAATAAACAATGATTTCCGCCGGGGCAAGCTTATTTGCCATTACTTCCAATATAAACTTGATCGCCCGGCTCTATGCCAAACTTGGCAACGCTTCCGCCATTAAGTTCCAGAACCATTTGTACGGGAACATTAGAGGAAATCGGCGTTTCATCCAGGGGGATGGCGTTTTCATGTATGTGGCGAATAACGCCCATACTATCAATAAAAAGCATATCGAGCGGGATCAGTGTATTGCGCATCCAGAAGCTGCGCTCGCTCTCACGGGCAAAAAGGAAGAGCATGCCATGATCTTGCGGCATCTCTTCGCGGTACATCAAACCTTGCGTGATCGTCTCTGGCGTAGCGGCTATCTCGACATTGAAAAGATGTTCGGGGCCGCTTTGCGAAACAATTCGCAGCACTTCCGTTTCCGCAGCGGACGCGTAATTTTGTTCGGGCATGCCGTCAGCGCAAGCATTGGCCGCGGCCGCAACCACAATAAGCGATATCACGACCAAAACAAAATGGCGTAACGGTGCCGGTGATTTCATCATACTATACGTCCTTTTTAAAACCCGGCTCAGATCTAACCGACAGATTCCAGCCGCTCCATCAACGAGCTTTCTGTTACAAGCCCCAGATAATTTTCTTCATCATCAAGGATGATTACTGCGGGGGCTCCGGCCTCAAGCATCTTACGCATCGCTTCTACGACCCTTGCCTCAGGTGCAATCGTTTGCACTTTACGGTCCATGACCTCCCTTACAGTTAGCGGGTACAGTTTGCGCAACCGTCTTGCAACGCCGGGCGCCGCGTCCAGCGTAATGGACGAAACCGGCCCATCGCCAACCGGCAGAGACACCGGCATTAAATTCTGCATGATGCCCTTGATACTGAACAGTCCCGCAGCCTGGCCGTCTTCGTCAATGACAACTGCAACAGGCGTTTTCGCCTTTTTAAGTTTAGCCAGCGCGGATTCGACATTTTCCTGACTTTTTAAGGTAAGGGCTTTTTTATCAATCGCATCAATACAGGGCATAGGCGCGTCTTTCTCTAACTTTTAATCTGCTTCGCTTACTATAAGCCCTAAAGGCCGGAAAGAAAATGCAGAACCCTGCGATCCGCCCCATGCATATACAGATCATTGTGGCCAGCGGCAGGAATCTCGACCATGTACTTGGGGTCGTTGGCAGCCTGAAATAACTTACGCCCCATGGAAACCGGTACAACCATGTCCAGCTTGCCGGATACAATCAGCAGCGGCGCGTTTACGTCACCGATTTTGCTCAGGCTGTTATAACGATCTCGCACCAGATAGCTAACAAACGGCACAAAGAAATATTGGCGCCGCGCCATATCGACAAAGCTGGTGTAAGGCGATTCCAATATTACCGCCCTCACCTTGCCAAAGTCCGCTGATGCCAATTCAACGGCAATGCCAGTACCAAGAGATTCGCCGTAAATAATAATGCGGTTTTGCTCGATTTTTTGCTCGTTCTCCAACCAGCTTAAAAAAGCGTGGCCGTCCAGATACAGCCCTTTCTCTGTAGGCTTGCCAGGGTTTCCAGCATAACCGCGATAAGACGGGAGCAGTGCGCCATAGCCCTGATCCATTAACGAGCGTACCTTCCAAGCACTTATGCCCATATGACTGGCATTGCCGTGAAATAGAGCAATGACCGGTTTATCGCCTTCGGGTGCTTTGTACCAAGCAGATAAAGTAAGGCCGTCCCGAGTCGTCACGGTAACAACATCCATGTCTGTGGCCCGGTAAGCGGCTAGCTCAGGAGCGCGATGATCTGGAAAATAGATAAAGCTACGTTGAGCCCCCCATAGGAAGAGGATAAAAACGATATAGCCAAGCAGGAGATAGGCAAGCATATACAAATAACGATTTTTAGAATTCGTGTAACCAAACAGAAAAAACATCAAAAACTTTCTGTATTTTCCCGCCATCACAAAGCCTATTCCTCAAGTCCCGCCTTATACATACGGGCGTACATACCGCCGGCTTTGATCAGTTCTTCGTGATTGCCGGACTCTTTAACGCGCCCGCCCTCAAGCACGACAATTTGATCGGCGCCCTGAACGGTCGAGAGGCGGTGGGCAATGACAAGGACGGTTCGCCCTTTTTGCAGCTCATCGAGCGATTTTTGAATGGCGCGCTCTGACTCGGTATCAAGCGCGGACGTTGCTTCATCAAGCAGCAGAATCGGGGCATCGCGCAAAATGGCACGGGCGATGGCGATGCGCTGGCGTTGCCCGCCGGAGAGCTTTACCCCCTGCTCTCCCAGCCGTGTGTCATAACCTTGTGGCATTTCGAGGATGAAATCATCGGCGGCGGCGGCTTGGGCGGCCTTGCGAATGGCCTCGTCACTTGCATCATCAAGGCCGTAAGCGATATTGGCTTTTACGGTATCGTCAAAAATTGTTACGTCCTGCGACACAAGGGCAATGTGGCGGCGCAGGCTCTCAAGCGTAACATCGCGAATATCAATGCCGCCTATCAGAACGCGGCCTTCCAGCACGTCATAAAAGCGCGCCACAAGATTCATTGCCGTGGTCTTGCCGCTGCCGGACGGGCCAACAAGCGCCGTCACCTTGCCTGCAGGCAAGGTCAGGGAAACATCTTTTAACGCATGCCCTTCATCAAGGCCGTAGCCGAAAGAAACGTGATCAAAAATAATCGCAGGCTTTTTGACGTCGAGCGTTTGCGCACCGGCCTTGCTGACAATTTCCGGCTGCTGATCCATCATTTCGAAAATACGCTCTGCAGCTCCAAGACCGACTTGTAACGTATTATTCAATTTGGCAAGGCGTTTCATCGGCTCATACGCCAGTGCAAAGGCCGTGATGAACGAGGTCAGGTCCCCGACGCTAAGCGCGCCATTGCTGACCTGATAACCGCCATAGGTAATGACCGCCATCACGGCAAGCCCGAGAAGCGTTTCATTAAAAGGCGTCGCCAATGTCGCAACACGAATCGCTTTGATGTTCAAATCACGTACAGTGTTTATCGCCTCGCCGGAGCGCTCCCGTTCAAAAGCCTCTGTGTCATAGGCTTTGACCTGACGTACGCCCTGAAAAATCTGGATGAGCAAAGCCGTCAATTTGCCGGTTTCGGCCTGAATGTTTTTCGAGATACGGCGCAGACGTTTGCCGATCCATGACACGAAAATGGCGGCGAACGGAAAGGCAAAAAAGGACAGCGCAGCCAGCTTCCAGTCCTGGTAAAACATCAGAATGACAAGGAACAGAAGCGTTAGAAGATTGCGCCCCATGCCCGTTAGCGTGTCGGAAACAGCCCCGCGAACAGCCTGTACGTCACTGATAATTCGGGAAACGAGCTGGCCGCTTGGGTTTCCCTGAAAAAAGCGCAGATCGAGTCCCAGAAGACTTGAAAAAAGGTCGCGCTGGATATCGGCGACAATGCACTGCCCGATACGGTTCATTTGCAGCGTATGGATATAAGAAGCAAAACCGCGAACTACAAAACAACCAAAGAACGCCAGCGCCATCGGCACGATCAGCGCCTTACGCTTGCCGACCAGAACCATATCGAAGACAGGCTCGACAAGCCACGCGAACAAAGCCGTCATCGCTGCGGCAACAAACATAAAGCACAGCGCGACCATCAGCTTGCGTACATACGGGCGGAGATAAGTTCCGGCCAGACGCTTTACTAATGACCACGTAGAAGAATCAATGCCTTGCAGGGGCTTTTGGATGTTTTCACGCATAATTTATGTTACTCTCTAACTAAAGGGTTCTGCGTGAAATGACAAAAGAAAAAACACAATCATCTCAGGTTATCAGTACAGACAAG
The DNA here is from genome assembly GCA_965369185.1 of uncultured Rhodospirillales bacterium. Taxonomy (GTDB): domain Bacteria; phylum Pseudomonadota; class Alphaproteobacteria; order Micavibrionales; family Micavibrionaceae; genus UM-FILTER-47-13. Next base: position 2,650 of record CBDUPU010000144.1, on the reverse strand, counting down.
CCGCACTTCAAGCCACCGATCGCCGTTGCGTTGGGAAGCGGTATGGCGCGTGGCTTTGCCCATATCGGCGTCCTCAAAGGGCTTAATAAGCACGGCATCTACCCGAGCGTCGTCGCCGGAACGTCGATTGGCGCGCTGGTCGGCGGCAGCTATCTTGCGGGCAAGCTGGACGCACTAGAGGACTGGGCGCTATCGCTTAACCGCCGCAAAGTCTTTGGGTACATGGATTTCCGCGCGCGTAGCGCCAGTCTGATTGGCGGGAAAAAGCTCGAAGGGCTTTTGCATGAACATTTTGGCGACTTGCAGATCGAGGAGCTGCCCCACCCTTACATCGCGATTGCCACGGATATCGTCACCGGCCACGAAGTCTGGCTGCGTAAGGGCGACTTTATCAATGCCATGCAGGCATCTTTCGCACTGCCCGGCGTATTCCCGCCTGTTATGGTCAACCACCGTCCGCTTATTGACGGGGCGCTGGTCAACCCCGTGCCGGTTTCGGCCTGCCTTGCTATGGGGTCGCGTTTGACGATCGCGGTTGACCTGAATGCCGACCTTATCGGCAAAGCCGCAAAGCCGGGGCAAAGCTATCAAACGGTCACCGGCTTTGACGTCTTTAACCCGAATGACGTTGCGGAAGAAGACCAGAAACTGTTTAAAGGCGCTTTGACGCGCAGGCTCTTCCGCCGCGATGTCGATAGCCCTAGCCTGTTCGGTGTAATGGTTTCTTCGCTCAACATTATTCAGGACCGCCTTACACGCTCGCGCCTCGCCGGTGATCCGCCTGACGTTCACATCAAGCCGCGTATCGGCCATATCGGTCTGCTCGAGTTTGAGAAAGCAGAGGAAATGATTCGCGAGGGCGAGGAAGCTGTTGAGCGCGCCATGCCGCGCATTAAGGCCGCAATGGATATTCTGCTGCCACGCGCCATGCGCGAAGAAAGCGCCGAGGAAGAAGAGTCCAAGAACAGTTAAGCCAAGGGAACGGCACTTCGCCCATAGAAAGAGCGAGCGTATAAACGTAACGGGTCTATCGGCTTATTATGCCGTCTTGCGCTTTTTATGCTTACGGTCCGGTAGTGCTTTGCCCCATTTCATTTTATCGACAAGATAGGTCGGACGAATATTGTGGTGCTGCAAGACCAGAATGTTCAGCGCGCGGTCCACGTCATAAAGCGAAGAGCAGCTTTTGAAAGAGCCGTAATGCAGGCCGTTTTTCACAAGGCACGTATCCATATCAACCGAAGCGGCACCAATAATGTCATGCGCCATTGTATCGCCGATCATCACAGTCTGACCCGGATAGATATCATGCTTTTGCAGCATCTTGATGCAATGCTGGAAAATCGGCTTATGCGGCTTGCCGAGATAATGCACCACGCCGCCAAAATCCTCGAAACGCCGCGCGATCATACCAGGGCCGAATGTCTGGTTATTACCAATCAAAATGCGGCTATCCGGGTTTGCGCAAACGGCTTTTAAACGGCGACGCACAGCCGTACGCAGGATCGGCTCGTAATAATCAACGAGGGTTTTCTTTGGCGCGTCAGAGCCGCTGATCAACAGAAAGTCTGCGTCATTAATATCATCAACCAGCTTTATATTCTCCAGCCCGTCAACAATCGAGGTGTCACCATCGCGCGCCATCAGGAAACAGCGCTCGCCGATATTCTGGAAGATGCCTTCGTCTTGCTTGCTAAGGCCCTGCCAGGTCGTTTCACCGGAGGTTACAATTTCATCATACAGGCTGGGGCCGATGCCCAGTTTTTTCATGCGCTGCTTGTTTTCTTCAGCGCGCTTGCCGGAGTTGGAAAGGATAATAATCTGTTTCTTACGGCTTTTGAGTTCTTTCAGGCAGTCAATGACACCGTCATAAACTTTTTCACCGTTATGGAGCACGCCCCACTGGTCAATGATAAACGCATTATAGCTGTCGGAAATGTCGGAAATGCCCTGACAGAACTTGGTCTTACCCACTGTGATATATCCTTCGTGTATGCAGAATTGTTGCCCTAGAGAAATCTTAGGCGAAAAGTGTCAACAAAGGATTATCATGCGAAAGCCTTTTGCAATCAAGCGTCTATCCAAAAGAAAAAAGTATCTGGCCCCCGTCTTCCCGAGCACACCAGATACTTTTTTGGCTTGCTTAGGCAGCCCTTCTGTCATCGCGGGCAGCTTTTGGCTCGCGGCCGGCAGCGCTGCATAGCAGTTGGTAAAGCTTACCGACATCACTCGACATGAAGGTCGCGCCAAGCAGGTCACCATGGTCGTTGGCCACGGCCTGATCGTGCAGTTCTTCATACTGACGGATAAAGCGCTGGACGTAACTGCGGAACTCGCTGTCAGACGCAAATTTGTTACGCACCTTGTCCATCGGCAAATCGTCGCCCATCTGGGCAAGGCGGCGGGTAAAGGCCGCGACATCGCCTTTCTGGAAGGCTTTCCAGGTTTTTTCCGAGACTTCGCCTTCCTGCATCCGCGTCAGATCGACTGACAGGGAGTGCAGGCTTTCAACGATGAATTTAGCAGCGCCCATAAAGGCATTACGCTGCGTCCGCCATTCTTCTTTGCGGATTTTCTCGGTGTGGTGCGCCGCGTCCGCAACAGCCTTGAACAGGGCGTTGGACTGCTTGCTAAAGGCGATGGATGCTTC
>CBDUPU010000143.1:0-6498 GCA_965369185.1 uncultured Rhodospirillales bacterium | reverse complement strand
AGACGGTTCGCGACTGTGTAGCTCTCTCCGCCTTCTTGAGCGCGAAATGCCGCGACGATATAACTTTTTGCAAGGCCTTCGGTGGTGGCCATGATGGGGGTGTCAGGATTGTCGGGGCTGTCTGGTGCGTCGCGGCGGCCGCGGAGGTTGGTAGGGGACTTGGAAGCGATAAGGCAGAAGGCGTTGGTCGGGAGGTGTCTGGCGACGCGGAAATATCCGAAGGAGGTTACTGCAATTCCGTCATATATCTCGGCGTCCTCCTCTTTGTCCGGTTCCGAGCGTCCAACGATAATTGGCGGGCGGGCGAAGTCGAAACGTTTGGATATTTCGGGGAGATGTTCGTTAAAATCCGCTACCGGATCATTGATTAGAGCGTTCATGATACACACCTTTGGCTCTCGTTACTTAGTTTTCATATATGCGCATATCAGGGTTGAGATAATCGCATAGCTATATTGCAGTGCAACGTATACGCCTGTTGTTCAGAAGGTGCAAGTTTTTTATATAAGTGCTTCGCGCTTAAGGGGTTTTGCGCTAATATCCGGGCCATTCGGGAGACTAGAAAACGGGGCTGTTTTAAGCATGTTTACAAAAATTCTTATAGCCAATCGCGGCGAAATTGCCTGCCGGGTTATCGAAACGGCAAGGCGGCTTGGCATTGCCACAGTCGCGGTTTATTCCGATGCTGATGCAAAGGCGCGCCATGTGCGTATGGCTGATGAGGCTGTGCATATTGGCGGCGCGGCGTCAGCGGATTCTTATTTGAAGGCCGATGTGATTTTGCAAGTCGCCAAGGATACCGGCGCACAGGCTGTGCATCCGGGGTATGGTTTCTTGTCGGAGAATGAGGGCTTTGCCAAGGGCTGCGAAGCGGCAGGGATCAAATTTATCGGCCCGTCAGCCAAAGCGATTAATGCGATGGGGCTGAAGGACAAGGCCAAGGATTTGATGGCTGCTGCCGATGTGCCGGTTGTGCCGGGCTATCAGGGCGAAAATCAGGAGCCGGAATTTCTGGCGGCGCAAGCGGCGGAGATCGGTTATCCCGTGCTGATCAAGGCGGTCGCAGGCGGCGGCGGCAAGGGGATGCGTCTGGTTGAGGACGCGAAGGATTTTGCCGAGGCGCTGCAAAGCTGTAAGCGCGAAGCGAAGGCGAGCTTTGGTAATGACCATGTTTTGATCGAGCGTTACGTCACCAAGCCGCGCCACGTTGAGGTGCAGGTGTTTGGCGACAGCCATGGCGGCGCGGTTTACCTGTTCGAGCGCGATTGTTCCTTGCAGCGCAGGCACCAGAAAGTCGTTGAGGAAGCACCGGCGCCGGGTCTGTCCGAGGAATTGCGTAAGGAAATGGGCGCGGCCTCGGTCAAGGCGGTGCAGGCGCTTGGCTATGAGAATGCCGGGACGATCGAGTTTATTATGGACTCTACCACCCATGAGTTCTTCTTCATGGAAATGAATACGCGCTTGCAGGTCGAGCATCCGGTGACGGAGATGGTCACAGGGCTTGATCTGGTAGAGTGGCAGCTTCGCGTTGCGGCGGGGGAAAAGCTGCCTTTGGCGCAGGACGAGATCAAGCTGAACGGTCATGCCTTTGAGGTGCGGCTTTATGCGGAAGATCCGGCGAATGAGTTTTTGCCGCAGACCGGGACAATTTCGCGCTTTCTGACAGCGCCGCATGCACGGATTGATACCGGTGTTGCAGAAGGCGATGCGGTAAGCATCCATTACGACCCGATGATTGCCAAGATTATCGTTCATGGCAAAGACCGCCGTGAAGCGGTTAGCAGAATGCAGGCGGCTCTGTCGCAAAGCGGTGTTGCGGGCTTGCGGACAAATCAGGAGTTTCTTGGCAATATCTTCCGCCAGCCGGAATTTATCGAGGGTGATGTCGATACCGGCTTTATCGCCCGGCATATGGATACGCTGGTGCCGGAAAGCTACGGCCGGCCGGGGCGTGAAGAACTGGCGCTGGCGGCAGCGTATTTCCTCAACGGGCTTAATTGCGCGCCGGATAGCAGCGACCCTTGGGATACGCGCGATCACTGGCGGATGAACGGGCAGGCGGAACAGCGACTGACTTTGATGAACCGCGGTGAGGCGATTGAGCTGAATGCGGTATGCCGTGGCAGCGAGTTTACTTTACAGGATGGCGGGCAGGACATTACGGCGTCGTTCCGGTCGTTTAAGGATGGCGTACTGACGATTGGCATGAACGGCGCGGAGCAAAGCGCGGTGATAGCCGTTAATGACCGCGATATGACGCTGTTCCGCAACGGCAAGGCGATAGAGCTGCATCTTTATGTGCATGGCACCGGTGATGATGAAGAGGCAGGCGAAGGCCGGATCACGACCCCAATGCCGGGCAAGATTGTCGAGGTTTTCGTCAAGCAGGGTGATGCGGTCGAAAAAGACCAGAAGCTGCTGATCATGGAAGCGATGAAGATGGAAATGACCATTCGCGCCGGTTGCGCGGGGACGGTCGAGGAACTTCCTGTTAGTGCCAATGATCAGGTGCAGGACGGCGCTTTGCTGGTGCTGATTAAAGGCGAGGACGTTGCTTGATTTAACAGCGTCTAGGGTTTGGGCGTATGGTCGGAGTTCTGTTTTTCGACTTTTTCCATACGGTCTGCCTGACAGGCTGCGGCGAGCGATGCGGCAAAGAGCGCGCCAGCGATAGCCGGATGTCCGGCCGCGAGGAACACGATGCCAAAGGGCGCTGTGCTGCCGGCCATTAACTGATACCCGGCGCTGCCGAGAGTGTCGTTTGCTTTGGAGAATATATTTCGTAACTTCATCTTGCGCCCCATGGTTTAAAATAGCGCAGATGTTTACATATTTATAAAAGGTTTTGCAAGGTATCTATTATGAGTGATCAGGTTACCATTTATGAAGTCGGTCCGCGTGACGGGTTGCAGAATGAAAAGATGATTGTTCCGGCGGCGGTGAAGATCGCGCTGATTGACCGTTTGTCTGCATCTGGCCTGACGTTGATAGAGGCGACTTCGTTTGTGTCGCCAAAATGGGTGCCGCAGATGGGCGATGCCGCAGCGGTGATGGCTGGTATTAATCGCTGTGAAGGGGTGAGCTATCCGGTACTGGTGCCGAATGAAAAAGGCATGGAAGGGGCGCTGGCGGCGGGTGTTGATACGGTGGCGATTTTTACCGCAGCGTCAGAGAGCTTTACGCGGAAAAACATCAATTGCAGTATTGAAGAAAGCCTTGAGCGTTTTGCGCCGGTGGTTGCGCAGGCCAAGGAACACGGCATCAGGGTGCGCGGCTATGTTTCCTGTGTCGCCGGTTGCCCGTATGAGGGCGAGATTGCGCCGCAAGCGGTCGCGGACGTGGCGGTGAAGCTTTATGAGATGGGCTGTTACGAGATTTCGCTCGGCGATACGATCGGCACGGGGACACCGAACAAGATTGCGGCGATGCTGGATGCGGTGATCGCGCAGGTGCCGGTGGAGAAGCTGGCGCTGCATTGCCATGACACTTACGGGCAGGCGCTGGTGAATATCTATGCCGGGCTGCAAAAGGGCGTGCGCGTGATTGATAGTGCCGTTGGCGGTCTGGGCGGCTGCCCTTATGCCAAGGGCGCATCGGGCAATGTCGCGACCGAGGACGTGCTTTATATGCTGCAGGGTATGGGGCTTGAAACCGGTGTTGACCTCGCTAAAATCATCGACACGGCCTGGTATATTTGCGGCGAGCTCGGGCGGGAGCCGCTGTCGCGCGTGTCCAATGCCTTAAAGCAGGCATAGTTTTTCTTAGAATATTGCCGTTTTTTCTTGATTTATGCGCTGCAGCAATGTACGAGCAGTACATAAATCTTGTCCTTTTGGATCGGGGCGGATGTTAAACGGTGTAATCGAGGAGTTTGTGTGATGCATATTAAACAGGTTTTTATTTTTAATGCCTGCCAGCATGATGAAATCAAGGTTGACGGTCATGTCGTCAAAGAGCGGCATAAAGCGCCGCGTAAAAAGCCGCAGGAAATGGACGGGCTTCGGGTCTGCTTTATGGCCGACTTTGAGCTGCATAAAGCCATGGGGGCGCTGGAGCGAATTGACTCGTTGTATTATAACGCCGATGAGTACCGCAATGTAAAAGCGCCGAGTGTGTTTCCCGTTCTTGGCCGTAAAAGCGTGAAGATCGAAATCTGCTGATCTCTTAAATGAGCGCTGCAAAAATAAACCTGCCTTTACGGGCGGGTTTTTTTGCGTTTGGTTTTGGCGGGATGACGGGCTAAAGTAGGGCGCAATAATAGAGACGTTGTACAGGAGGCACCAATGGCGCAGGCAGCAGTTAACGAGAATAAAAGCAAAAGGCAGGTCACACCGATGATTTCGTACCCGACACTTAAATTCGGCCATCCCGAAGAGATTGAAATGATGCGCGAGGAAGTCAGCAAGTTCGCGCAGGCCGAGATTGCGCCGCTGGCCGCCGAGATTGATGAAACCAACGAATTCCCGCAGGAAATGTGGCGCAAGCTGGGCGATATGGGCGTTTTGGGCATGACTGCGCCGGAAGAATATGGCGGGGTTGAAATGGGGTATCTTGCCCATGTGGTCGTGATGGAAGAGATTTCCCGCGCATGTGCGGCGATCGGCCTGTCTTACGGCGCGCATTCCAATTTGTGCGTTAACCAGATCAACCGTAACGGCACGGCGGAGCAAAAGCAGAAATACCTGCCGAAGCTGATCTCCGGCGAACATGCCGGGGCGCTGGCGATGAGTGAGCCGGGCAGCGGCTCTGACGTGGTTTCGATGAAGCTTCGCGCCGATAAAAAGGGTGATCATTATGTGCTGAACGGCAACAAAATGTGGATCACCAACGGCCCGGAAGCCTCTACTCTGGTGGTTTACGCCAAGACCGATCCGGCGGCGGGGCCGAAAGGGATCACCGCCTTTATCATCGAAAAGGGCATGAAGGGCTTTAGCACAGCGCAGAAGCTAGACAAGCTGGGCATGCGCGGCTCCAACACCTGTGAACTGGTTTTTGAAGATTGCGAAGTGCCTGCCGAAAATATCCTTGGCGCTGAAGGGGCTGGCGTAAAAGTGCTGATGTCCGGCCTTGATTACGAGCGTGTCGTGCTGTCTGGCGGGCCGCTTGGCATTATGCAGGCCTGCATGGATGTGGTCGTGCCCTATGTGCATGAGCGCAAGCAGTTCGGCCAGTCGATCGGTGAATTTGAACTGATGCAGGGCAAGATCGCCGATATGTACACGACGCTGTCCTCTCAGCGCGCCTATGTTTATGCCGTCGCCCAAGCCTGCGACCGCGGTGAAACCACGCGCAAGGACGCCGCAGGCTGCATCCTGACCAGCGCCGAAGCGGCAGTGAAAGTCGCGGAAGAGGCGGTGCAGACGCTCGGCGGTAACGGCTATATCAACGAATACCCGACCGGCCGCCTGTGGCGCGACGCCAAACTCTACACGATCGGCGCGGGAACCAGCGAAATCCGCCGGATGTTGATTGGTAGGGAGCTGTTTGAGGAGACGCGGTAGGCTTCTGTTTTTAGTCAGGCTAAATAAAGTTCCTCTGTAATGTCATGCCCGCGCAAGCGGGCATCCGGCCAGTTTCCGGTTGTCGGCTTGTGGCTGGTTTGCCGGACCCCCGCCTGCACGGGGGTGACGGGGTTTTCGGTTTTTTGCTGATGGTGGGCGGTCCAGTTAATCATTGGCAAACCAATAAAAGCATCTTTTAATTGGGGGTGTTTTTCTGATACAATTTAAGGTAGCTTTTTTGGAAGGTGCTTATAATGCAAAAACTCTATTCGCCTAATCAGATAGGTATGGGAAGCTATTTAGGTGGACCTATTGCCACTGTATGGTTTTTGAGAAAAAACTTTAAAGCTTTGGGTATGGCGGAGGCTGTTCGTAATACCTCGTTTTTGGGAGCGCTTTTTGTAGCGGGCATAATTTATGCGTTGCCGTTTGTCCCTGACAGTGTGCCGAATTATTTGATTCCCGCTATCTACTCTGCGGTCGGCGTTGGAGTCTCGAGCTCTTACCAGAAGTCGAAGGCTGATATAAAGAGCTCTGACGATTATGCGTTCCAGTCCAATTGGAGAGTCTTCTTTTTAAGTATTGTCTGTTTTGCTTTATTCCTGACCCTGGCACTGGCCGGTATGTTCGCTATGGATTCTTTGGGACTGATAAGCATAGAAGACATGTAGGTCAGGTCATAGACGCTTCAGGCAAAACTTAAAAGCTATCAGGTCGCAACTCTAGCGAGGGAAAAGAAGTTTTTTAAACCACGGGCGTTTTTCGGGTGGTGGTGCGGGTGGTTTGTTTTCTGTGAGGACGTTGCGTCCCGCTTTGGTAATGGAAAAATGGGGCGGGGCGTCCAGGGAAAGGTGGTCTGTCATTAGTTTGCGGTCGATCAGTTCTTCGAGATTAATGTCGACGCTACCAGCCACGTGACTGCGCATGCCCATATCCTTGTAGGCTTGCTGAAATTTAATACCCGACTTGCCGGTACGCAGTGATTCGGTCACTGTCT
>CBDUPU010000142.1:0-6498 GCA_965369185.1 uncultured Rhodospirillales bacterium | reverse complement strand
AGGTCGAGAAGCTGGCTAAACGTTTTATCCATACACCGGAACCCGGCACGAACCCGCCGGAGGTTACGCTCGCTTTTCTGGAGCTTTATTTTCTTGAAGTTGAAAAGCTGACTTTCGAGATGGTGTCCGGCCACAAGCCCAAAGCGTCAATGCATCACGGTGATGCGTTGAGAAAACTCTGGCCGGATCTGTCGGCACAGGTTGAGCGGCGCGACCGCAACGCTGAATTCGCCAGAGTGATTGAGTGCTACCGTACTCGTTATCTTGACGAAAACGAACCTAACACGCCTTTAAGTGAAACCGCCTTCCGTATCACGCAGGCGCTATATACTTCTGCCAATGTCGTGAACGCGCCGGTCGGTATTCTTGCAACCCGTACGCGGCTCGAGCCGGTTTATGAAGTCAGCGATACGGGAAAGACCCGTTTTATGCGCCCGGGAAGCTACCGCGAAAAGCAGGTCCAGCATTTGCTTCAGCTACCAAAAGCCCTGCAATGAATTTGGAGCTGCCCGTCATTTGTGCGTGCAGGCATCTAGAAGTTCAGCGTCAATCCGCTATCCGGCATGGCCGGTATCTGGGAGAGGTTGAATGACAAATTCTCGGCAGATCGGTCCCTGTCCATGTATTTGCTCAGAAATAGGGCCGAGATTTTCATGGCTTCGATAGTCATAAACTCTCCGGCGCAACGATGACCATGGGTGAAGTCGCCGCCGCCTTGCGGAATAAAGTGATAGGCGTTGTGGTGCCAGTTTAAAAAACGCTCCGGTATGAAATCGTGGGGGTTGTGCCATATGCGCGGGTCGTGGTTGATGCCGTAAACATCCAGCAACACCCGCGCTCCCTTGGGAAACTCATAACCCTGCCAGTTGAATTTTTGTATGGTCAGCGCCCCGATAAAGGGCGCATACGGATACAGGCGGCGCACCTCCTGCACAAAAATTTCCATCTGTTGCTCGCTGTTGCGAATCCGGTCGCGGTACGCCGGATATTGCTGCAGGGCTAAGGCGACAAACATGACATAGCGGGCAATGGCGACAATCGGCCGGATAATATTTAAAAGCTCGCCCGCTGCAATATTTAACGGCAGCAATTTTTCATCACTGTCCCGATACCATGCGATATTCGCTGCGGCAGTATTGCGCCCGGGATAAAGATTGTCATTCCTGATGTCGCGAATGATAGTCTTTGCCCATGTTTCGGCGCACTTTCGAGCGCGCCGACCTGCCCAGTAACGCGGACCGATTGCACCGAAAGCGCCGATCATTTTGTGCATATCCGCGGTGCGGCGGCGCAGGTCTTTTTCTTCCAGCGGTACGCCCGCCCAGGCACAGGCCGTCCGGCACAATATGTCTTGCGCTTCGGCCAGCAGATCAATGGTATCGCCATAGCGGTACCACTCATTCATACGATGTTCCCAGGCAGCACTAAGCAAGTCGCTGAAATGTTCGATATGGCTCCGGCTCATAACGGACATAAACATCGCCTTGCGCCGATGGTGCTCTCCGCCGTCGAGATTTTGGACGTTTTTGTCCCCGTACAGGATTCTCTGAATTCGTTTGGGCGTTGCGCCGTTTCGTTTGAAATAGGCGGGGTTATAAAATAATACGGCAGCCTCGCTGCCGGTGATGCTGATGGTCTTGCGAAACATCAAACGCGTCTGGAAAATATCCGACTTGAAGCGACGGTGCCTGTTGCCAAGAAAACAATAGCCTTCTTTCCGCAAAGCGAGCGTACTATCAAGGCTATTGTCCCGCGGGATTTTTATAGCTTTAGTGGACAACTTTCCGGCTATCCTCGTTGCGCAAGGTTGCTACTTTAACCGTTCCGGCACAGCCGCCATACCATGCGGCAAGCGCCCCTAGGATCAAGGCAACGGCGCTGACGATCGCGGCAACGGCGATGGAGCCGCTATCCATGGCGATCGGCGTTGCGGCTGCTGCGGCGGCTGTTTCACCAGCTGCACCTGCTGTGGCCGCGCCTGTCGTACTGGTGACGGCCAGGCCGGTCTGGTTAACCATGGCTTCAAGCGGCCCGGCAAACAGCCCGCTAGCCGCCGTCGTCATCAGCAATGCAACAAGTAAAATCGAGGCTCCCCATGAGATAAGCCCGTGCCATCCTGCCGTCGTCATTTCAGGCTCGCCCGCCAGCCGGCCCGCGGTATAACCGCCGATAAAAGCGGCGATGATACCGGTAATGCCTGCCCAGATCGCCGCGCTCAGCGAAAATCCGGCGGCGGTAGGGCTGGCGCCGAGCATTGTCGCTGCGCCGATACTAAGGCCGATCAGATTTAGGATAAGCTGTGCGGCGAAAGCCATCACGATACCGGCGAAAACGGCGCTCCACGATACGCGGTTTAGCAAAGTCGTGCGGATTGCCTCGGCTGTTGTGACCGGTCCCGGATGCCTTTCGTAATTGTCTCTTCGTAACGTCGTCGTTTGTACGTCCATGGCTGAGTCTCCTTTGCATATAGCGATTTGTAATGCCAACGGGCCGTTGGACTTTCAGTTCCTATGTCGGCGTGCGGTCTGGAGCTGCCCGCCATTTTCCCCCTGTTCAGCAACCGGGTGCCTTGCTATATCAGAGGGAGTAATAAAAACGTTTCAAAGGGGTCTCCGATGACAAAGCACACACCGCTTCACGCTGTTCACATTGCCGCCGGCGCGAAAATGGGCGAATTCGCCGGTTACGATATGCCGCTTTATTATGGCGAAGGTGTGATGGCCGAGCATGAGTGGGTGCGTCATCAGGCCGGGGTTTTCGATGTCTCGCACATGGGGCAGATTATTCTCGAAGGGCCGGGAGCGCTGGAGTTCCTTGAAAAAATAACGCCATCATCTTACGGAAAGTTGCCGGAAGGGCGCGCAAAATATACCGTTTTGACCAACCCGCAGGGCGGCATCGTTGATGATTTGATCGTCACCAAACGCGGCGACAACAAGTTCTTTGCCGTCATTAATGCTGGCTGCAAGGAAAAGGACATTGCCTGGATAAATGAACATCTGCCGGATACGGTCAAGCTGACCCGGCTCGATGATCTTGCGCTGATCGCCTTGCAGGGCCCGCAGGCCGAACAGGTGCTGCGCGATGTCTTGAAGCTCGACACTGAAGGCATGCCCTATATGTGGATGATCGACGCCGAGCTTTCGGATGGCACGCCCTATTCTGTCAGCCGCCTCGGCTACACCGGCGAAGACGGTTTCGAGCTGAGCATTCCAGCAGACATTGTCGAAGGCGTCTGGACGCGTCTTTCCCAGCACGGCGCGGTCAAGCCGATCGGGCTGGCGGCACGCGATTCGCTGCGGCTGGAAATGGGTTATTGCCTGTACGGCCACGATATTGACGACAAGACTTCGCCGGTCGAAGCCGGGCTTGGCTGGGTCATTGGCAAGGACAATACCTCCTTTATCGGTGCCGGACACATCCTTGGCCACCGTGAAGACGGCGTATCGCGCAAGCGCATTGGCATCCGCCTGACCGAAAAAGGCGTGGCCCGTGAAGGCGCGGAAATTTTCGATGCAACCGATATGAGCAAGATCGGTGTCATGACCAGCGGCGGCTTTTCCCCGACCCTTAAAGAAGGAATCGGTCAGGGTTATGTCGCGGCTGAAAAGGCCAAGGAAGGACGGAAAATTTTCGTCAATGTCCGTGGCCGTAATGTCGCCGCCGAAATTGCGCCGATGCCTTTTGTTCAGGCCAGCACCAAATCCATGAAAAAGGCCGCCTGAGCGACCGGTTTTTCTGTCAGGGAACTCTGACCCGCCGCTTTCGTTAGGGAAGGGGCTGTTATCTGCTATGGCGTGTGGCCGAGTCGGCAAGGTTATCTTTACCTCGCTGTTTTATAATCAAAAAGTAAGACAGAAGGGGCACGAAAATAGAAACGATCAGCGCGATACTGGACGTATTGTTTTTGCCAGTTTACATCTTCGTCGTACTCACTGTTCACGAGTGCGGCCATTATTTTGCCGCCCGCTTTTTTAATATCAGTGTCGATAGCTTCTCCCTCGGTTACGGGCGGGAGGTGTGGGCGCGTACCGATGCGCGCGGTACGCGCTGGGGCCTGCGCATCTTCCCGATTTGCGGCCATGTCAATCTGTCGGCGGAAAAGCCGGTGTCCGGTCGAACCCTGTTTAACGCCGCGCCCATATGGCAGCGTTTTACGGTCGTCGCCGCCGGACCTGCGGTAAATATCATTCTCGCTTTTTTGGTGCTGTTCGCCTTTTTCGCTTTTTTCGGCCAGCCTTCCAAGCAGCCAGTGATCTCCGGTGTTGAACCGGGCGAGGCGGCGTATCAGGCGGGACTGCAGACCGGTGACCGCATTCTTGGCATTGCGGGACAACCTGTCGTCCGCTATCGCGATGTCTGGCATCATACATGGAACAGACCGGGAGAAGCGCTTGATCTGACCGTGCAGCGCGGCGATGAAGTTTTTCATACCACGCTGGTTCCGTCTTTCACCGAATATACGGACGGCGATGGCATCAATCGCGCTCATGGCCGTATGGCCGTGATGATCGGGCGGTCTTTTTATGAGCTTACAACGGTGCGCCGCTTTAACGGCATTGATGTCACGGACGAGCCGGACAAAGTCCGCGACCTTATCCTTGCCAATCTCGGCCGGCCGGTGACGCTCGGCCTCAAATCGACCGATGGCGAAACCCATGATTACGAAACCATTCTTGATCCGGATTTCAACGCGCATCTACGCGACCCGGATCATTCCGATTACGGTTCTTTTTATGCCGGAACGGTGAAAGATAATTTTTACCTGCCGCGTACCGTCACGCAAAGCCTGATCGAGGGCGGCAAGCAGACAGGGGTGCTGGTCGCCAATATCGCCCGCGTCCCGTTCCAGCTCTTCCCGGTTGATAAGGACCTCGTGCAGCCATGGGCGCTGGTCAAAAGCGATGATATGTTTGCCGAACGTAAACTGTATGAATTTATCTATCGCATCGCGCTGGTCTCGATTTTTATCGCCTTGCTCAACCTTGTGCCGTTCCCCGGCATGGATGGCAGTATGTTGCTGTTACTGCTAATCGATGCGGTCATGGGGCCGGCCAACCCGCAGCGGCAGCGCGTTTACAAATATGCCCTGCTAACCTCGCTCTGTGTGCTTTATGGCTCGGTGCTGGCCGCCAATGTCCATGACTTCCCGCGCTTTGTCGAAATGAAGGTCGCGAGCATCGGCAAAACTGAATCCTGACATCGCCAATTGCCCTATTGATGAGCGTGCTGAATCGCGCTAAATCTCTTCTTCTAAGAATAATCAAAAACCGAAGGGACGCTTTCGATGGCCGGTACTCTCAAATACACTTCCGAACATGAATGGATTAAGATCGAGGACGGCAATGTTGCTGTCATCGGTATCACTGCTTTTGCACAGGACGCCCTCGGTGATCTCGTTTATGTCGAGCTGCCGGATGTCGGTCGCAAGGTCGATAAAGGCGAAGATTTCGCTGTTGTCGAATCCGTCAAGACCGCCGCCGAAGTTTATTCGCCGGTCAGCGGCGAAATCGTCGGCGTCAACGATAACCTTTCCGGCGATCCGGAGCTGATTAAAAAATCTCTTGATGAAGGCTGGATCGCAAAAATCAAGATGGACGATCCGGCACAAATCGCCGACCTGATGGATAAGGACGCTTACGATAAATTCGTCGCTGAACAAGACCATTAATCACAGGACACCTCATTAATGCGCTATCTCCCCCAGACCAAGGACGGTCGCAAGACCATGCTCGAAGCGATCGGCGCGGATAGCGTCGATGCCCTTTACAAAGACGTGCCGCAAGAAGCCTTTGTCAAAGGCCTTGTCGATCTCCCCCTCCATATGGGAGAGCTTGAGGTCGATCGAAAGCTTTCCGGTTATGCCAATGAAAACCGCGCCGCGCCGCAAGGGCCGTTCTTTCTGGGGGCAGGGGTTTATTATCACCATATCCCGTCCAGCGTCGATTATATCATCCAGCGCTCCGAATTCCTGACCGCCTACACGCCGTACCAGCCGGAAATCGCACAAGGTACGCTGATGGCGATTTTCGAGTTCCAGACCTTTATCGCCCAGCTTACCGGGCAGGACGTTGCCAATGCCTCGCTCTATGACGGTGCAACCGCGACCGCCGAAGCGGCGCTGATGGCGCTGCGGGTCAATAAAAAACGCCATAAAATCTGTATCGGTAATGCGCTGCATTTCGATTATCGCGCCGTGCTCAAAAGCTATATGGGCAACCATGAAGGCACCGAAATTTTCGACGGCGAGCCGGACGAGGAAACCGCCTGCGTAATTATCCAGTCGCCCGATTTTTACGGCAAGCCGCACGCCTATGAAGCATGGCGCAAAAAATGCGATGAAACCGGCGCATTGCTGGTTGTTGTCATTAACGAGATTGTCTCGCTCGGCCTGCTGCCCGCGCCGGACATCGCCGATGTCGTGTGCGGCGAAGCGCAGAGCGTCGGCGTTCCGATGGGCTTTGGAGGGCCGCATCTCGGCTTCTTCGCCTGCAAGGA
>CBDUPU010000141.1:0-6515 GCA_965369185.1 uncultured Rhodospirillales bacterium | reverse complement strand
CATTCCTTCATCACGGCAAGGGACTGGGCGGCGAAGGCTTCGTTCAGTTCGATGACATCCATGTCGTCCATGGTCAGGCCGGCTTTGTCGAGCGCGTCCCTGGCGGCTTCGACAGGGCCAAGACCCATGACTTCCGGGGCGCAGCCGCTTTCGCCAAAGGAAATGATGCGGGCGAGAACCGGGAGGTTGTTTTCGGTGGCAAAGGCCTCGGAGGTCACCATGACGGCAGAAGCGCCGTCAGTGATTTGCGAGGAGGTCGCGGCAGCGTATGCGCCGGGCTTTTTCGCGCGCAGCTCTTCCAGAGTTTCCGCGCTGGTGTCAGGGCGGCCGCCATCATCTTCGGTCAGGCCGTTGATCGGCACGATCTCGTTGTTAAAATGGCCTTTGGCCTGCGCAGATGTCAGGCGTTTGTGCGATTCTGCTGCGAATTTGCTCATGTCCTCGCCGGGAATGTTGTAGAGCTTTTCGAGGTTTTTCGCGGTGGTCGGCATGTCCATGAAACCGGCGGCATTGCCTTCGTGCACGTCTTTGTTCAGGTGCGGGTTAAAGCCGCCCATTGGAATGTGGCTCATGCTCTGAACGCCGGTGCAGATATATACGTGGTTCTTGTTGCGGGCGACAAAGGCATCGGCCATTGCAATGGCTTCCATAGAAGAACCGCAGAAACGGTCGATCGATGTGCCGCCGGTGGCCTGCGTCAGTTTGCAGTCTTTGTGCAGGACATTCAGGCGGGCAATGTTCAGCCCTTGATCGCCTTCCTGATGCACAGCCCCGGTCAGGACTTTTTTGACGTGTTTGGGATCAAGACCGGAGCGTTTGAGCAGTTCGTTAATCAGAGGCACTTGCATATCAACAGGGTCAACATCAGCGAGGCGTCCCGGTGCTTTGCCGGTTCCCGGCATTGCGGCCTTGGCGAAAGGCGTACGGCAATAGCCGACGATCACGCTGTAATTCTGGTTTGTCTGTTTTGTCATTTTAGCCTCCGGTTACTTTTTCTGTTCAGTCTTTTTTGTTGGTTAAATAGCGTTTCGTCCGTTGTTACGGGCGCGGCGCTGGCGGCGTGTTTTGCGCTTGCTGCTTTGCTTTGCTTCCATGTCTTCCAGCTTTTTCCAATCGGGTTTACCAATGGCGGTAACAGGAAGTGGTTCAGCAACAAATTCGTAAAAACGCGGTATTTCCATTTTGCTCAGCGTTTGGGCAAGGAAGGTTTTCATTTCCTCGGCGTCAATAGTTTTACCTTCATGCGGACGGATGAAAGCTTTGGCGGCTTCGCGGTCGGTGCCTTTATTGACGGCGACAACGACGCATTCGGCAACGTCAGGGTGATCGGCGATTGCGTTTTCGATCTGTGACGACCACGCTTTCTTGCCTGTGCCCATGACGTTGATCATGCGCTTCAGGCGGTCGGTGATGAAGACGTGGCCGGTTTCATCGAGATGGCCGATATCGCCGGTGCGGAACCATCCGTCCTTGGTCATGACTTCGGCGGTTTCTTCCGGCTTGTTCCAGTAGCCCTTCATGATGTTGGGGCCGCGCGCCTGAAGCTCGCCATCTTCGCCGATATTCAGAACTTTTTCCGGATCGGAAACATCGCAAACGCGGATTTCAACGCCGGGAAGCGGCTGTCCTGCGCTGCCGATTTTCGTTTCGCCGTAAAGCGGGTTAACAGTCAGAACCGGAGAGGTTTCCGTCAGGCCCCAGCCGGGGAATACGCGCAGTTTGCACTTGCTGTGGATTTCCTTGTGCACGGCGTTCGGCATGGCGGCGCCGCCTGTGACAACACCCTTGATCGTGCTGATGTCGTGCTGTGAGCGTGCTTTGGATTGCAGCGCACCTTCGACCAGCTTCGGCACTGCGGCGGCGAAGTCCGGCTTGGTGCGGTCGATCATTTTGAACGAGGTTTCAAGATCGCGCGGGTCCAGCACCATCAGCGTTTCCATGCCGAGATTGATCGTGGTCAGCATGGTGGTCGTCATGCCGAAAACATGGAAGAAGGGCAGCGGCGCGAACATCTTGGATTCGCCCGGTTTGATTGTCATGTCAGATGCCGGCTTGCCGGGCTTGTCGATGATAAACTCGCTGACCTGCTGGACGTTGGAGGTCAGGTTATAATGGGTCAGTTCCGCGCCCTTGGGCGTGCCGGAAGTGCCGCCGGTATATTGCAGGACGGCTGTGTCGTCTGGACTGGTGGTGACCGGCATGTATATGCCGTCATTGTCCATCATGTCTTTCAGGTAAGACACTTTGCCTTTGACCGAGAAATTGAACATGTTTTTCAAGCGGTTCATTATTTTTACCGCGGGCAGCCCAAAGCGCATTTTGCTCGGCAGCCATGATTTGTCGCGCGGCATGGCGTCGGCAAGGTTAAAGACCAGCCCTTGGTCGAGCAGGCCTTTTTTTATAAGGGAAGTGACGTTTTTATAGGTGTCAGGCTCCGGGGTGTCGGCGGTGACCATGATCGCAGTGCCGCTGTCCTTGATCTGGTGTTCCAGTTCTTTTTCGGTGTACTGGGTGCTGTAATTTACAACGATTGCGCCGGCTTTTAAGGCGCCGAAAAACAGTACCGGATGCCAGTGGGTGTTTGGCATATAAAAGCCGACCTTGGTGCCTTTTTTGACGCCCATTTCCTGAAAGCCCTTGGCGGCGCGGTCAGTCAGTATATCGAGTTCGCGGAAAGAAATGCGGGTGCCGAGAAAATTAATGCAGGGGCGGTCGGCATATTTCTCGACGGCGCGGTCAAACATTTCAACCAGCGAAATACGCTCCAGCGGAACGTTCCAGTCGGTGCCTTGAGGATATGAATTGGATAAAGTCGTACCGTTAGCAATAGCAGGTTTGGTCATATTAATGCTCCCTGAAGCGCAAGTTTGTTCATAACGCAGCGTCGGCTATGCCGACTGTGCAGAAATTGATTTTTGTTATTAGAGCATTTTCATATCAGTGTTATTGTAACTCGTAAAGGTCGCTTATAGTCTTGACCACAAAAATTTATGGTAATCAAAGCATGTTCCGGAGAGTTTGATGAAGCCCCGTATATTAATTGGTTTATTATTATTGTCTGCCGTTTCTATCGGCGTGAACGTGGGGGCTGCTGCCGATACCGGTATTAAAGCGGATATTGTCAAAACACGGGATCTGATTGAATTCCGTAAAAACCCGGCCATTTTACGTCTTGAACATAAAGGCGGCTCTCCGGTGATGCCGGAGGAGCTGGAGTATCAGCATGGCGCGCAGGTTCATGTCTTTATGGTTGATCCGACGCTGAGTGATTTTCACCATCTTTACCCGAACCCGATGGAGAGCGCGCCCGGAAATTACATTTATACAGTTACGCCTAAAACGGCGTGCGGCTACCGCGTTTGGGCGAATGTCAAGCCAAAGAGCGGGGCGGAGCAGTTTGCGGTAACAGATTTGTCCGGCGCAAAGCGTTGCAAGGGTAAGGAAGCGGACCGAGCTTATAATCTCGAAGATGAAGATGGCCGCTATGAATTCAAGCTTACAGTGGACGGCAGTTTGCAGGTCGGTCAGGAAACAGCGCTCAAGCTGACAGTGCGCAGCGATAGCGGCCGGTATATAGATGATTTGCAGCCAGTTACGGGTGCGTTTGGTGAACTTGTCGGTGTTTATGAAGATTATAGAACGATCACACGGTTTAAGCCGCTCGGTGAATTGCCCAAATCAGCGGCAGACACTGGCGGTCCGACGCTGGAATTTAGTTTTAAGCCAGAAAAGGCAGGATATATAAAGATTTTCGGTCAGTTCAGGATTAACGACCAGGTCGTAAAAGCCTCTTTCGGTATGAGTGTCGATCCGGAGGTGCAGGCTTATGTGGATGATGAAGATTGGCTGGACGAGGAGCCGGTGCGTGCTTCTGACAGTGAAGACAGGGAGCGCCCGTCACCGGCCGCAAGCAGCGCGCCTGTAAAAGGCGATATTAGCAGCCTTCTGGGGAACACGCCTGTTCGCACCGAAGGCAGTAGCCGTGTGCAGGACGATCTGGACGATTTATATGTCGAGCCGGAGCGCGGCGGTAAAGCCGAGGTTTATGAGGACCAGAACAAAAAGGCGCTCGGTGGCTGGGCGCGTCCTGAGCCTGATGTGGAGTTCGTTGATGATAGCGAAGATATCAGCGATGAATCCGAAGACGGGCCAGCACGTTTGAAGCCCGTGGGGCAGTTCTAAAATTTAATACCGGACTATAAGATTGTAACAAGGGAGCGCTTTTCGGGCGCTCCTTATGTTTTTATGTGTACATCAAAGAGAGGTATTTTTCGCCTCGGTCGCACAATAATGTCAGAACGTTTTTAATCGACGGGTTGTCCTGACGGATTTTGCGGGCCGCCCAGTAATTTGCGCCGCTGCTGGGGCCGACGAACAGGCCTTTCTGTGAGGCCATTTTACGCGCTTCGTCAATCGCAACGGCGCTATCGACGGAGATGATTTCGTCGATTTCATCACGGTGGCGGTCGTAAATTGTCGGTACAAAGCCGTCGGAAATGCCTTCGATCTTATGGTCGGCAACCATGCAGCATTCGATGGTGCGCGATTCCGTCGGCTCCATGGCAAAGCTCTTTAGTTCAGGGTTGTGCCACTGCCGCAGCGCCTGAGAAACACCGACCAGCGTTCCGCCTGTGCCGACGCCCTGAACAACGGCGTCGATTTTCATGCCTTCGGGGATCTGGCTGATAATTTCGCGGCCAAGCCATTCGCGGTTTTCTTCGACATTCCATTCATTGTCGAACTGGGCGGGGCAGTAATAGCCTTCCTGCTGGCCAAGCTCGATGGCGGCAGCGCGGGCCTCGTTAACCTGAAAATGACCGACGAAGCGGATCTCTGCGCCGAAGCCGCGGGATATCTGGACGCGCTCGTTGGTGTAGCCTTCGGGGATCATGACGATCATTTTATAGCCTTTGACCGCGGCGATCATGCTTAGCGCGTTGCCGGTATTGCCGCTGGTGGCCTCGACAATAGTGTCGCCGGGTTTAAGCAGGCCTTCTGCTTCGGCCTTTTCGATCATGTAATTGGCCATGCGCGCCTTGATCGAGCCGGACGGATTCATGAACTCGGCCTTGGCATAAATGCCTTCTTCCAGCTCTAGCAGCGGGGTGTGACCGATATTTTCGAGGATCGACCGGCAAATCTTGTCTTGTTTTGCTGCGTTCATATTCAAGGTTCCCTGTTTAAGAGCCGCTGGGGCTTGAGTGTTCATGTTCCTACATCCGCATGTCTTGGTTATTTCATTAAATAAAGCAGATATAATCCTGTCATGGGTTTCGTCCAGACGAAGCGATTTTTATCAGAAGGTCATGGCGGCGGCAACTGCCCTGATGTGCTGCACTGCAAGGGATACGGGAGAATGGAGCGCGGATGAGAGATGAGCTGACATCGCTGCCGGACCGTGCAGCATTTTTCAAAAGCGGTCGTAATATGTTGCGCTTTTCCGATAGCAGCAACCGTGTTGCCCTGCACATTATTCAAGTTGCGAACCTTAAAGCCGTTATCATGGAGCACGGGCTGCATGTCGGGGAAGCCGTTTTAAAGTCTGCCGGGCAGAGGCTTTACGGTGCCTTTCAGCAAGACAAGGTGCTTGCGCGGCTGGATGGTGACATGTTCGGCTTGCTGTATCAGGGTGTTATGCATGACGGGTATGTGATTTATACGGCGCGGCGGATCCTTGAACATTTGAACGACCCTGTTGTGTTAAACGGTCAGGAAATTTTGATCGAGGTGCGGGCAGGCATTGCTTTTTCCCCGGATCACGGCACGGAGTGGGATGCGGTGTATGAGCATGCGCTCAATGCGCTTTCTTTATCGCCTGAAAGATCTTGAGTGTCCGGGAAATCTTGAAAGATTGACTCGGGCTTTCTTCTGTCGCATGTTCTGTGGATTGTCATAAATGAACAGGGGAAGGTTAACGAATATGTTTACACTTAAGAAAACCATTATTGCTGCGATACCTGCATTGGCGCTTGCTTTTGCGGCTGCCTCCGGCGCGCAGGCGCAGAATTTGCAGTGCGCGTCAAAAGACATGATGGAAAATGCCATCAAGCAGCAATTTGGCGATGTTGCGACCGGCGACAAGGGCAGCAATGATGCGTGGAATTTCGAGATCTACGCAGATCCTTCTGACGGAAGCTGGAGCCTTATCGGTGAGCCAAAAGGGGACGGTATTCCTGCAGGGCTCGGCTGCTATCTTGGTGGCCATGATTCCGGCTATCCGGATCAGGTTAAATCGCAGAACTGGTATAAGCAGATTTTCGCTCCGGCGCCGTAATCAGGTGATCGGCTAAAACCTCATGGATATGAAGATCGAAAGAAAATTTCTTGTCGATCCGGCGAAGTTGCCGCCTGATTTAAAAGGGCTGCGCTATCAGCAGGGTTTTCTTAGCCTTGAGGATAAAGACGATTTACGGATTCGGCTTTGCGAGGAAATTCAGGAGGCGCTCTTTGTTATGAAAGGGCCGCTGAGCGGCATTGTGCGTCCTGAATTTTTTTGCGAAATTTCGATGGAAGAC
>CBDUPU010000140.1:0-6553 GCA_965369185.1 uncultured Rhodospirillales bacterium | reverse complement strand
CGCAGCCGCGCCCTTGACCGCGTGCTGCAACATGGCTGGTACGTCGTTCCCAACTGGCACCTTGCCGCATGGCGCGTTGCCTATTGGGACAAGTTCGGCATCCCGGAAACGCAAGCGCCCTACTCTCTCGGCGTCATGGATACGTGGTGGGCGAAGTAAATACTATGAAAACAGCCATTATCATACCCGCACGATACGGGTCGTCTCGTTTTCCCGGCAAGCCGCTGGTTAAAATCGCCGGAAAGTCTATGCTTCAGCGTGTCGTCGAGCTTGGCCGGGCGGCTGCGGAAGGGCATGAACATATTACGCTGGCCGTCGCGACCGAAGACCAGCGCATTGCTGATCACTGTGCCGACATTGGCGTATCCTGCTATATGACCTCGCCAGAATGCCCGACCGGTTCCGACCGCGTTCTGGAAGCGGCGAAGATGGCGGGCGGCAGCTTTGATTACATTCTCAGCCTTCAGGGCGATGCCCCTTTTACACCGCCGGAAGCGATCAGCAAAATGCTCAAAGCGGTCGAGCATGATGCCGACATCGAGGTAATAACGCCGGTCGTACGGCTTCGCTGGAAAGAGCTGGATGCGCTGCGCGACTCCAAAAAGACAACGCCGTTCAGCGGCACGACTGCCGTTATTAATGAAGATGGCAAGGCGCTGTGGTTTTCAAAGAACATCATCCCTGCCATCCGCAAGGAAGACTCGCTTCGCAAGGAAGAAGAGTTTTCGCCGGTACATCAGCACCTTGGCCTTTACGGCTATCGGCACGATGTCCTCAAGCGCTTTGTTTCCCTGCCGCAAAGCCCCTATGAACAGCTTGAAGGGCTGGAGCAGTTACGCCTGCTTGAAAACGGTATTTCCATCCAGACCGTAACATTGTCAGTCGCCCTTGGTTCGGCGCAGGCGGGAATAGACTCGCCCGAAGATTTGGCCCGCGCCGAAAAGATTCTCGCCGAAAAAGGAGATAGTATCCTGTGGCCCCGCTTTTAAAAGACAATTCAACTTTGACACTTAACCCATTGAAGCAGCCTGAAATTTTACTTTGCAGCCTACTGATTGCAGCCGCCTTTGGCTTCGGGCTGTTTTTCGAGGGCTATCGCGATCTGAATTACGCGCCAGCCAGTCTGGCATTGCTGGCATTTGGCTGCATCGCGATTATTCCGTCTTTCTGGCGCGGACTGGCAGTCCCGAGCGCACCGGCTGCGCTGTTTGCATTTGGCCTGTGGCTTTATGTAACGCTCAGCCTGTCATGGAGCAGCGTGCCCTTTGCCAGCCTTGTCACCTATCTTATATTTATCGCCCTGCCGCTTGGCTTTTTTGGCCTGCTGCTCAGCGCAAAGCGCGAAGATATGGTAAAGGGCGCAGGGTTTGTGCTGTGGGCGGGGATTGCCATTGTCGCAGGCTGGGCGGTGATCCAGCTTGTCTTTTTCCGCGATATATACGGGCCGCGCGCGCACCATCCGCTGCCAAACCCGAACAATCTTGCAGGGCTGATTAATCTCGGCCTGCTGCCGAGCCTTGCCCTGCTGACCGTGACCCGGGCGAAAGGCGCCGCGCTTATCGCTGCTTTTGCACTTTATGCGCTGTTTTTTGCCGGACTTGTCGCAACGGAAAGCCGCGGCGGGATGCTCGGCTTTGCAATCGCGGCAGCGGCGCTGCTGTTTGTCCTGCGCGGTGCGGCGCCTTCCTTCTGGAAGCGCCTTGCGCTGATTGCAGGCGGCTCTGCGGTGATCTTTGTGCTGATGGGACTTGCCGGAGATCAGGGCTTTGCCGGACGCCTTGGCGCGCTTGCCAGCGTACAGGGCGACAGCGCGGCGCTGGCGCGGGTGGCGATCTGGCAAAATACATGGGGCATGGTGAGGGAGCATATGTGGCTCGGCACCGGCTTTGGCACGTTTTATCTTTATTACCCTGCCTTTATGCAGCCGGGCATGGCGGATAATTCGCTCGGCCACTGGGCGCATATGGACCCGCTGCAATATTGGGCGGAAATGGGCATTGCTGCGCCGCTGCTGTTTTACGGGCTGTGCCTTGCCGTAGCCGTTCGCACGGCCCGCGCTTTCAAGGCTTTGCCGCAGGGCGCGCCCGAACGGGCTGTGCTTGGCGGGCTTGCTTGCGGTCTGCTGGCTTTGGTGCTGCATACCCACCTGACCTTTCATCTGTATATCATGCCAATCATGATTGTGTCCGGCGTCTGGCTGGCGGCGTGGTATCTGGTTACGGCCAAAGCGCTCGGCGATACGGCGCTGCGCCCTGTGGAGATGGAAAAAGAATGGCAAAAGCCTTTTATGGCGATCACCACCTTTATAATCGCGGGGCTTATCGGCGTGATGGCCGCCTGCAGCGCCGCCGGGCAGTATCATTTATTACGGGCGCAGGATTTGATCCGCCAAGGGCTGACCGATCAATTTATGGGGGCGATCGAGCAGGCGGAAACATACGCGCCGCGCAGCTTCATTGATCCGGAAGTGCAGCTTGCCGCGCTATATATCGACTTGCTCGGTAAAAACGCCGCCGCGCTGTTTACACCGGAAGAACAGCAGGCGCTTTATCTGGAAACAACAATTCTGCTGGATAACGCGCAAAGCCAGAACCCGGCATGGGCTGAGATTGATTACAAGCGTGGCCAGCTCTATGGCGCGATCGATACCGGCTTTGAACCCGAAGCGCGTCAGATGGCGATTGCCGCGCTGGAAGAGGCCGTGCGCAAGGACAAGCGCCATTTCAAGGCGCGCTACGAACTTGCCGGGTTTTATATGTCGACCGGACGCATAGAGCCTGCCTATGAAGTACTGGAACAAGGGCTCACCTACCCGCACCCGGCCAGCGTAGAAGAAAATTACCGCCCGCTGATGCAGCGGCTGGAAGGGCTATTGGCGCTTAAGCGCGATTACCAGCAGCGCGAACAGTCCCCGCAAGACGAATAAGAGGAAAGCAAGTGACGACCCTGATTATCGCCCGCCACGGCAATACGTTCGAAGCCGGAGAAACGCCGCGCCGCGTGGGGGCGCGTACCGATTTGCCGCTAACCCAAAAAGGCCGCGATCAGGCGCAGGCCATCGGCGCTTACCTAAAGCAGCACCGGCTCGTGCCGGACGCGGCCTATAGCTCGACGCTAAAGCGCACAATTGAAACCGGCGAGATCGCCGTTCGCGCCGCCGGACTGCCGCAGCCGGTCTTTCCGCTGGAAATATTTAACGAGATTGATTACGGGCCGGACGAGAATAAAACCGAGGAAGAAGTCATCGCCCGGCTTGGCGCGCAGGCGCTTACAGACTGGGACGACAGCGCCATTGTGCCCGAAGGCTGGCAAGTCGATCCGCAGGAGATCATCACCAACTGGCAAAATTTCGCCGATCATATCAGGGTGCACGATGATAACGAGACGATTCTGGTCGTCACCTCCAACGGCATTGCCCGCTTCGCCCCTTATATCACCGGAGATTTCGAGGGGTTCACCAAGAATAACAACATCAAGATTTCCACCGGCGCGCTATGCGTCCTGCGTTACGAGGCAGGACGCTGGGCGGTCAAAGACTGGAATGTGAAACCGGCCTAGACCTCAGGCACAAGACGGGGCGCTGGCAGCGCGCGGTTCGCAATATTTTGCCGCGCCTGTTCGTGCAGTGCTTGCAAGTCCGGATCGTTCGTATAAATGCCGTCCGGGTTATCCGCCGTCGGCGTGACATATAAATAAGCTCCGGCGTGCAATTGTTTGGAAACGCGGTCGTTACGTTGCTCATCATCGGCATAAATATTAATGACGGCAACCGATTGACCGGCTTGTTTGAACAATCGGGTCATCGGGATCGCATTGTCGTCTATGTCATTCTCATAGTGACCTGCGCCGTAAAAAATTGTACCGCCACCTTCAAAAGACAGGATATAGCTCGCAGTTTTTGTGTCGTCCGAGATTTCCTTACCCATCTCCTCTTCCAGGCCGGTAAACTGGCCAATCAGCATCGCCGGATAAAAAGCCGGCGTATCGACGCAGCCATATACCGTATGATAAATCGAAAGCGGCACATTTATCAGCCATGTCATTTGTAAGCTCTGGCTCGTTTTGCCCGTGCCGTCATGCCGTTGATCGGCGGCAATAAACCGGACGTCCGGATTGCTGGACAGTACATTCGTGAAATTCTCGTTCAAACGGTCTTTAATCTGATCGTTGCAGATCCACATGCTGCTTCCGGCATGATTATAACCTTTCAGATCCCCGGTACTAACGGCATCAATATATTCCTGCCTGGCGGGGGCAACCTCCAGAAAGAAGTGCTTATCGCCGCCTTCAGATATGGCCTTGACCGTCGGCGCGCTGATGGCAAACAGGGCAACTTCCTTGCGCCTGTGATCGGTATCCCCAAGGGCGACGTAATCATATTTCTGCGCGGCAAGGCGCATGAATTCCTGCTGGATCGAATTCGGCTCATAGCTTTTGGTATCGTCCAGTTCCTGATCCGCAGGCGCCATAATTTGATGTAAACCGAATATAGCTGCGCCCGTAATCAACCAGCCTTTATATTTTTTCCATGCACTTGACATGAAGCTCTCCCTTTTTATGAAGCGGCAAAGTTAAATTAAAACCAGAATTATGTCAAAGAAAAGGTGAATTTATTTGCGCCGGTCTTTGTGGGTGGTAAAACTATCATCATGGCCAATTATATTTTAAAGCGCTTGTTGTTTATGATCCCGACGCTTCTCGGCATTATGCTGGTCAGCTTCGTGATCATCCAGTTCGTCCCCGGTGGCCCGGTCGAGCGCATGATTGCCGAATTGCAAGGCCAGAGCGGCGACGCGACCGCGCGCATTTCCGGCGGCGGTGGCGGCGAAATTGCCGCCGGTGCGCAAACAACCGGCCAGAGCAGCCAGTATCGCGGCGCGCAGGGGCTGGACCCAGAATTCATCGCCGAGCTTGAAGCGATGTACGGCTTTGACAAGCCCGCCCATGAGCGCTTTATCAATATGGTCTGGAATTATACGCGCTTTGATCTGGGCGAAAGTTATTACCGCGACATTTCCGTGATTGATCTGGTGCTGGAAAAAATGCCGGTCTCGATTTCGCTCGGCCTGTGGTCTACGATCATCATCTACCTGATTTCCATCCCGCTCGGCATCAAGAAAGCAGTCAAGGACGGCCAGCCCTTTGATGTCTGGAGCAGCGCGGCGGTCTTTATCGGCTATGCGATTCCGTCTTTCATGTTCGCGATCCTGCTGATTATCCTGTTTGCCGGCGGGCGTTATTTCGATTTCTTTCCACTGCGGGGGATCGTTTCGGATAACTGGCGCGAGCTTTCGACGTTCCAGCTTATAATCGATTATTTCTGGCACATGACCCTGCCGATCTGCGCCATGGTGATCAGCGGTTTTGCCGGACTGACGATGCTGACCAAGAACTCGTTTCTGGATGAAATCAACAAGCAGTATGTCCTCACCGCCCGCGCCAAAGGGCTTGCCGAAAAGCAGGTGCTGTACGGGCATATCTTCCGGAACGCGATGCTGATCGTCATTGCCGGTTTCCCGAGCGCGTTTTTGTCCATTTTCTTCACCGGCTCGCTTTTGATCGAAGTGATTTTCAGCCTCGACGGGCTGGGGCTGCTTGGCTATGAATCGATCATCAACCGCGATTACCCGGTGGTGCTGGGGACACTGTATATCTTCGCCCTGATCGGCCTTGTCATGACCTTGGTCCGCGATGTTGTCTATGTCATGGTTGACCCGCGCATCGACTTTGAAGCACGAACGATTTAGCAAAAACTTGAATTTTACATAGGTTTCAGGTACAAGCTCTCGACTGCGTTTTGAGAAGGACGAAACCTATGGCTTTACCGGTAAAACTGAACAGCATTTTAAAGCAGCTGCGCGAATCAGAAGATAAAGCGCCGCGCCGCCGCAAAATCATTCGCGCCGCCAATGACCGCGCGCCGGAAAACACCTTTGTCCTTCGCACAAAAAGCAATATCGAGATTGCCGCCGCCGAAGTTCAAACCGCACGGCAAAAACTCGAAGACGTGAACACCCAGCTTTTTATCTCCCTGAAAGCCGGCCGCACCAACGGCAGCATTCACTAAATCAGAAATTCTTCGTTACGCTTTGAATGACAAGGCATTTTTAGGCTGGATTTATGCCTGCGGCTGATTACAATCATTGCCATGTCACCGATTACGCGCCGCAGAATTGCCCAGTTTAAAGCCAACCGCCGAGGCTTCTGGTCGCTATGGATCTTCCTCGCGCTGTTCTTTTTCTCTCTGGCCGCCAATTTCATCGCCAATGACAAACCGCTGCTGGTAAAATATGACGGCAATTTTTATGCGCCGATTTTCAAGGCCTATCCGGAAACCACCTTCGGCGGCATTTTCGAAACCGAGGCCGAATATCGCGATCCGGTGGTGCAGGAACTGATCGAGGAAAATGGCTGGATTGTCTGGCCGCCGATCCGCTACTCCTATGACACGATAAACTATAACCTGCCGCAGCCTGCCCCGTCCCCGCCGACCGCGGATAATCTGCTTGGCACGGACGATCAGGGGCGCGACGTTGCGGCGCGGGTCATATAC
>CBDUPU010000139.1:0-6583 GCA_965369185.1 uncultured Rhodospirillales bacterium | reverse complement strand
AGAAGCTTTGGCCGTCTTCGGCGGTGTGGTTAATGATACTCTCTGCGCCTACGCCGCCGAAATCTGCCAGCCTTTGTTCAAACAGGGCGCGGTTTTCCGGACTGATCTTTGACAGATATTCCTGCTGATAGCTTTGCGGGTCGCGGGCAAAATCGTCGAAATTGAAACTGCCGCTATCCATTGGCCGTTCCAGCATGTCGTTCAGCCCTTGTTCCAGCGCTTGCCGCGGCTGCGGGTTCATGGCGTTCACTGCTGCGGCGACCGGGTCAGGCTGGGTAAATTCACTGGAAGGCTCGATATTGTTGGCTGTTTCGGCAGCGCCATTTGCCGATTCTTCAAGGCCGGGCTTTTCACCCTTGCCGAGCGGCGTGTCGCGGCCTTCCCAAAAGCGGCGTTGATTCCACAAATCGCTGGTATCGACCTTGCCTTGTTTCCAGAGATCTTCGAAGGTGGCGCGCATACCGGATTCAGAGATGATTTTCTCGGCGCCCGCCGGGGTCGCCGCATTGAATTTTTCCGAGAATGACGAAGTTGGCTGCGCCAATCTAACACCCTGATAATTAATTTGTTTTCTTCACACGCCTGTATCTATTTTACGGGAATTACAGGTGTCTGGTCAAAATATACGGAAAATTGGTAAAAGCGGCGTTAAGTTTTTTCCGGTTTATGACAGTGAATGTCGTGTTGCAATATAGGCTGAACATGCTAAGTAATGTACGCGCCTTGCGCGTTTTAAGGATGGCGCGCTATAGCCAGAGCACTGAAAAAACGGAGTTTTTTATATGAATATTCATGAATACCAGGCAAAAACCCTCCTGAAGAAATACGGCGTTGCCGTTCCGGACGGGATTCCTGCGATGAGCGTTGACGAAGCAGTAGAGGCGGCGAAGCAGTTGCCGGGGCCGCTTTACGTGGTGAAAGCCCAGATTCATGCAGGTGGCCGCGGTGCCGGTCATTTCACAAACAACCCGGAAGGCAAAGGCGGCGTGCGTCTGTGCAAAACTGTGGACGATGTCCGCGAAGCGGCAGAGGCGATGATGGGGAACGTGCTGGTCACCGTACAGACCGGCCCGGAAGGTAAGGAAGTCCAGCGCCTTTATGTCACTGACGGCGTTGATATTTCCAAAGAATATTACTGCTCTGTCGTGCTTGACCGCGCAACGTCCCGCGTTACTTTCATGGTTTCGACCGAAGGCGGCATGGATATTGAAGAAGTTGCCGAGCACTCCCCTGAAAAAATCCAGAAAGTTTCCGTTGATCCGGCGACCGGCATGATGCCGTTCCATGCGCGCAAGCTGGCTTTTGCGCTGGGGCTTAAAGGCGCAGCGAATAAGAGCGCGGTGAAGTTCTTTATGGCGCTGTACAATGCGTCGATCGAACTGGATGCCGCGATTGTCGAGATCAACCCGATGATCGTAACCGACAAGGAAGAAGTCATGGCGCTTGATGCCAAGATGAACTTCGATTCAAACGCGCTGTATCGTCAAAAAGAAGTTGCCGCGATGCGCGACGTTACCGAAGAAGACGAAAAAGAGCAGGTCGCGCATGAACATGATCTGGCCTATATCGCGCTTGACGGTAACATTGGCTGCATGGTCAACGGCGCCGGCCTTGCGATGGCGACGATGGACATTATCAAGCTTTATGGCGGTGAGCCGGCCAACTTCCTGGATGTTGGCGGCGGCGCGACCAAAGAAAAAGTCACCGCGGCTTTCAAGCTGATCCTGTCTGACGAGAACGTCAAAGGCGTTCTGGTTAACATTTTCGGCGGCATTATGAAGTGTGACGTTATTGCCGAGGGCATTGTCGCTGCCGCAAAAGAAGTCAGCCTTAGCGTGCCGCTGGTTGTTCGTCTTGCTGGCACCAATGTTGATAAGGGCAAGGAAATCCTTTCCGGTTCCGGTCTGCCGATTATCGCGGCTGATAACCTGAACGACGCGGCACAGAAAATCGTCGAAGCGACGAAAAAGG
Source organism: uncultured Rhodospirillales bacterium (assembly GCA_965369185.1). Taxonomy (GTDB): domain Bacteria; phylum Pseudomonadota; class Alphaproteobacteria; order Micavibrionales; family Micavibrionaceae; genus UM-FILTER-47-13. The sequence continues at coordinate 4,612 of CBDUPU010000139.1, read as the reverse complement.
CTCAGGCCGCCGCCTGATCTTTCTATCAGATAGTTTTAATCCGGCCGGTCCGTCCTTGTGATGACCGGCCGGATTTTTTTATGGTTCCGCGTGTCTTTACCATCAAGCCCCTGATTTTGTTTTTAACTTATTTTAACGCTGCGCCAGTAAAATTACATAACGGTGCGCTGCGGCTGTGCGCCTGTAATATAGTTGTTACCAGCCAGCTTTCAGGGGGGCGAATTGGCAAGCGATCAGGATGTTGATAATGCAGTAAATTATGCTTCGGTAGAGCTGGGCAGCTATGAAACAGCTGTTCTTGAAGCGTCGGACGTGCCGGTGATTTTTCTAGATCCTGACGGCCTGGATGGCAAAACCTACAGTGAAGATATTCCCCTGCTGCGGGCACAGATAGAAAGCCAGAACGCCGCCGTTGCAGGCCAGATGTCGGATGATTTTCTGCAAAAACTGGCATCGTCGTCCCATCTGGCTGGTCCGTTTGCCTCGCGGTATGAAACTCTGGAGGGGGTGCAGTTTTGCATTGTGAACAAGCCGGCCGAGTTTGTTGATGAACCGCATGAGCTTGTGGGGCTTCTGGCAAAAGTCCCGCCTGAGCAACTGGCCGATATTCCGGGAAATAAGGCAATATGGAACAGGGCGATCGGCGTTCATGAAGGGACGCATTGCAATCAGGATTTTAACAAAGCGGCGCAGGAATGGTCGCCCGATGTCGCTGTCTTGCGGATGGAGGCTGGGGCGGACAAGGCCGCGATCGATGATTTAAGGCAGCAAGGGCATCATGATGTGGCCGAGGCGTTAAGGGATTATCGTGCCCTGAGTTCTTTTAGTGACCCCGCTCATGCGACCAGTGCGCTGCTTGATGATGTCGATTTCAACAATGCGGGGCGGTATTATGGCGCTGCGGGGGGCGGCTATAATTATATAGTCGAGGAGGTCAGCAAGCGTCTGGAAATACCAGAGTCTGATGTTCAGGCTATGTCTTATGAAAGCGTCCAGAAATTTTCCGATGCGGTGAGAGACGCTTTGGAAAATGGGGGCTTTGATTATTGGGAAGATTTGAAAAGTTACGTCGAAGATTATACGCAGGCGGCGCAACGTCAGGTCGTTGCGCCGGGGCAGAGCAATAACCCGTTGCCGGAATCCAGCCCGCCAGCATGGCCGAAAGACGTAGAGCAAATGTTAAAGGAAATAATTCTGGGTGATGCCGATGCCGAGCTAGAGGCGCCTGTGTCACCGGATGTGGAAAGTGCGCCAACCCCGACGGAAGCCGCTGATCCGCATTTTCATGTTCATGGAGATCACAGCCATGGGCATTTCGGAATGGGGCATACCGAACCTGAAATTATTCGCGGGGATCTGCGTGATGAAATGCGGATTGGCGATATGCCTGTATCGGCTTATTTTGGGGCGCAGGCCGATCCGGCGCAGCCGATGGCCGGAAAAGAGCTTCATAATGAGCAGGTGAAAGAGGCAGAGAATGTTCAGGAAAATATTAGCTCTGCTTCTAATACGCCTTCCATGAACCTTTCTTCATAATCTAGCGAATTTTCTCCGTTCTGCATGAATAGATGGTTGATTTGCCCTGTGCCTTTTTTTACAACAGAGGGACGCTAAATGTTCAGCAAAATTGGAGTTATAAAATATGGCCGTTCTGGTTAACAAAGATACCAAAGTCATCTGTCAGGGCATCACCGGTGCTCACGGGACATTCCACACCGAACAAGCCATTCAGTACGGCACCAAGATGGTCGGCGGCGTGACGCCGGGCAAGGGCGGCACCGAACATCTCGGCCTGCCGGTTTTTGACACGGTTGCCGAAGCCAAAGAACGCACCGGCGCAAATGCCACAGCGATTTACGTGCCGCCGCCGTTTGCGGCTGATGCCATTCTGGAAGCCGTTGATGCGGAGCTGGATCTGATTATCTGCATTACCGAAGGCATTCCGGTTCTTGATATGGTCAAGGTCAAGCGCGGGCTGCAAGGCTCCAAATCACGCCTGATCGGGCCGAACTGCCCGGGCGTCATTACGCCGGGTGAGTGCAAGATCGGTATTATGCCGGGTCACATCCACCAAAAGGGCAAGATCGGTATTGTTTCCCGCTCCGGGACACTGACTTATGAAGCTGTTGCGCAAACCACTGCGCCGGGGCTTGGTCAATCGACCTGTATCGGTATTGGCGGTGATCCGGTTAACGGCACCAACTTTATTGATTGCCTTGAAATGTTCCTCGACGACCCTGAAACCGAAGCGATCCTGATGATCGGTGAAATCGGCGGCACGGCAGAAGAAGAAGCTGCCGAGTTTTACAAGTCGGTTAAGAACAAAAAGCCGATTGCAGGTTTTATTGCCGGTGTTACTGCGCCTCCGGGCAAGCGCATGGGCCATGCCGGCGCGATTATCTCCGGCGGTCAGGGTACGGCCGAGTCGAAAATCGAAGCCATGAAGTCAGCCGGTTTTGTTGTTTCCGACAGCCCGTCTTCTCTGGGCGATGCCGTGCAGAAGGCTATCGCCGCTTAACAAGGAGCCGCAGTCATGTCAGTACTGAGCGAAATGAACCCCGAAGAGCGCGGCCTGTTAATCGGGCTGCCTTACCGGGTCGGCGTATGGGTGAGTCATTCCGATGACGAGGGCGGTGATGAGGATGACATTAAAGAGCTGAAAACGCTCGAAAGTGTCATTAAATCAATTGCCAAAGCGCATGATGAAAGCTCGTTCGTTCAGGAAGTCGCACAGGAAACACTGAAGCGTAAGGAAAAGTGGGAAACCTGGGCTGCGCATTCTTTTGACATTCTGGCGGATTGTGAAAAAGCGGTTGCGCTTCTCAAGCGGACTGTGAACGAAGATGATTTCAAGGATTATTGCAAGACCGTGCTGCATATCGCCGAAGCGGTCGCTGCGGCCCATGGCGAGTTTGGCATGGGGGCTGGCGAAGAAGAGGGCCGTTTCGGCAGTTTTCTGAACAAGGTCGTGAATAAATTCAAAGGCGAAGAAGCCGAGATTGATTTCATGAATATCAGCCCGGCCGAAGAAGATGCGCTCGAACGGCTGCGGATGGCGATGCGGTCAAAAGACGAATCCTGATCCTTACGATCCAGCAGATTTCTGTTTTCAAACGGGTTACATGCGTTACAATGGAAGTTGTAAAGTAAATTCCGGCCTGTGGAAGGTAATCGTGTCATATCTGGAACAATTTACCGAAGACCAACGCGCGCTTTTGGTTGCGCTCCCCTATAGAACCGGCCTGTGGGTCAGTGAAAGTGACCAGAGCGGCGGCGATGAATCGTCAGAAGCCGAAATGATGGCGCTGGAAGGCATCATTATGGCTTATTCCGAAGATTTTCTGAAATCAGAATTTGTCGAGGAGCTTATGCGCGCAACGATGGCGCATAAGAGTTCATGGGGCGAGTGGCAAAAAGACCTTGATGATGTTCCTAATGAGTGCGAGCGGGCGGTTGCCGCGCTGAGCGAACGCCTTGACAGTCGGGAAGTCCTGTCGTTCAAGCAGAATTTAATGGAGATCGCAACGGCTGTTGCGCTCGCTTTTTGCGAGGTTGATGAGAGCGAGAGCGGGGTTGATAAAATCGCGGCCTATGTAAACCATTATCTCGCCGTATTGGTGGCGCGCCTTAAAAAGCAGCAGCAGCCGCGGCTGGAAAGTCATCTTAATATCAGCCGGGCGGAGCGTGAGGTGCTAGAAAAGCTCTCTGGCGTATTGCAGGTTCGTCTTGACGGAACCCCTTTGAAAACTGCCGTTGCGGCATAGAAAGGAACTCTCTTATGGCTTTTCTCGAACAGTTCTCCGAGCAGGAACGGGACCTGATCGTTTCCATTCCTTACCGGGCCGGCGTATGGGTCAGCAGTGTTGATGATACTGGCGGCGCGGCGGCCGATGCGGAAGAACTGGAAAAGCTGGAAGAGATCATTGCCGAGAAAGCGCGCGGCATGTTCGAATCCGCATTCGTGCATGAGGTCATCGCGGAAACTTTTTCCCGCAAAGGTGACTGGAAAAGATGGGCGGAGCAGCTGGACAGTTTGCTCGCAGACTCGACCCATGCGGTTGAACTGGTTTCCGGCAAGTTGTCGGAGAGGGATGTTGATGCGTACCGCGCCAATATTCTGAATATCGGCGTTAGTGTTGCCAAGGCCTTCCGTGAATTTGACGTGGACGCGCCGTTTTTTGTGAAAATCGGCTCTAATCTTCGCCTTCTCGGTGAAGCGCTGATGCGTGTGATCAAGCGTGACAAGTCTTATGATACGGCCAGTGAGCTGAATATCAGCCTCGCCGAGGATATCGCGCTGACAAAACTCTCAAATGCCTTGCATCCGGGGCTTGACGCTGGCAAAGAAGGTGCGCAAATTAACTGAAAAATCGGGGAGCCGATCCCAAAGACTTATTGCGAAGAATTTGGGAATTGACTAGGTTACGGAACCTCAAATTCTAGATGGGAGCCGCGGGCCCAAAAGCCCCGGAGAGTGATGGCCAAAACAGCAGTTGCGAAAGCAAAAAACAACGCAAGTTTCCTTACCGGCGTGAATGCCGAATATATCGCCCACCTTTACAGCAAATACATGGTAAATCCGGATAACGTCGATCGCAGCTGGCGCGACTTT
>CBDUPU010000138.1:0-6612 GCA_965369185.1 uncultured Rhodospirillales bacterium | reverse complement strand
AGAGCCATCCGTATCAACACCCAGCGCACCTGCTACGTTAACGGCAATTGTAGTGCCTTCAACATCTGTACCGCCGGTCGCGGTAATGCTCGGATCATCGGCAACAGCATCAACAATGACGTTAAAGCTGTCTGTTGCATTTGCGCTCGTGCCGGTCGTCGGCTCGGTCGCCGTCGCAGTGGCAACCAGACCGGTCAGGTCAATATCGCTTTGTGCCGCCGGAGTAAAGGTGAAGACCGTGGACAGGTTGGTGCCTGCAGGAAGTGTAATCGTCCATTCCGTACCGGCAGCGTTAAACGTGCCGACCGGCGCAGTAACAGTGCCCCATGCCGGGTCAAAGCCGGTCACGGTGACGGTCAGAAAAGCATCAGCGGAATCAACGCTGTTCAGCGTTGCGGTCAGCGGCACATCAACAGTGCCATCTTCTTTAACCTGCGCATCATCAACGCCGTTATTGGCAACAACGCTCGGCGGATCAATCACCGGCTTCCAGGTTACAGTCATCTGGTCTGTGTTGTTGGCAACATCATTGGTGAAATCAAAATCGGTATCGCTCTTATTGGTTTCTTCAGCGATCGTCTCGACATCAAGGTTAATTGTGCCAAAGAAATTAGCCGGAGCATTAATCTCCAGACCGGCCAGCTCGGCCTGTGTCAGCTGCCATTCGCCGCCGCCATTATCAACACCGGCAGAAAGGGTAAAGCCGGCAGGAACGCCGCGCACATAAACAGTCGTAATGGTTTCAGAACCGTCCGTGTCATTCACGCTTGTGGTAATGTTCAGCGGGGCCGGATCATCTTCGTTGGCAACACTGTCCGCCGCATTCAGGTTCGGCACATCGGCAACCGCGTCAGTCGTCACCGCAATAGAATCAGATGTACCGCTTGTCAGGCCGGTCGTCGTGCTGGTATTGGTCGCGGTAACGATCAGGTTCGGCAGATCGCCGTCCGTATCGGCAGGCGGCGAAAGGGTCGGGCCGCCGCTAACAGTTGCGCCCGGCGCGGCACTAACCGTCCACGTCCCGGCAGCAGCATTATAAGTACCACCATTCGGTAATACACCCCAACCGGCCGGAATACCGGAAATGGTAAGGGTAACAAAAGCATCGGCAGCATCAGGGTCCGCCCAGACAGCCAGCGTCACGCTGCCATCTTCGTAAACAAATACATCGGCGACTTCAAGCAACGGAAGCACCGGACCGTCCGGCTGCTGGAAGTCTTCAGGAATGATCAGCGGATCATCAAATTCAGGCAGCTGATATTCCAGCGCCGTCGGGCCAATCGGGCCAACATCGTTTAGCGGGTCAATCGGAGTCGATTGAAACGTGCTGCCGAAACCAAAACCGCCACGGCCGCCATTTGCGCCGCCGCCTTCACCGGCCGCAGGCTCGATCCCGGCAAGATCTTCTGCAAGAGAAGCCAGCTGGTCTTGCGTTGTTTCACGAACATTACGCAGGTTAGTGCCGTTATTCTGCTGCTGGATCTGATCACGCATTGCAACAGCAAAAGACATACCGTCAGCAAACTCGCGCAAGGTCAGAAATTCACCGTCAAGGGTAACATCGGCGCCGACATCAGATGCCATCGCCTGTTCAAAGTTCTTCAGAACCAGAGTACCGTTATTGTCAAAGGTAATGAGCAGTGCGCCATCCTGCTCTTTTACGTCAACCGGCTCGGAGCCGGCCAGATCAATATTGTATTTATGTCCCGACTGGATTTCATAGGCGACAGCTTCCCCTTCACCAGATACTGCTATTTTGCTCGGCGGCAATTCAGCAACCAGCGTTTCATAAAGCTCTTCGGAGTTAATCGTGCTTCCATCTTCCAGCGTCAGGCTAACTTCGCTATTGGCAAGTTCACGGAAATTATTGATCGTCAGTGACCCGCCATCATTAAAGCTGATCGTCAGCTGGCCATTATCGCTCAGCTGCATACCCTGAATTTCCGAGGTATTAAACGAAAGAGTCGTTGCTTCGCCTTTGGGAAGATCTACGGTTTCATTAGCGCCTGAAACCGGTTTATCAACCATAAAAGTCCTCGTAGCCATGGATCTTATCTCCTGTATCACCACCGAAAATCCGGGGAGTGCCTGTATTCGTTAATTTTTTCCTAACGGGATCGTCCGTTTTTTTAACACTTTCTTAACGCAGCTGTCAAATATTATGAAAAAAGAGGCAATCAAAAAATCACCCCCGGCCGACATGGCCGTGCGGGCCTTCATTAGACAGCGCTTTTTTCCAAAATAAAAGTAACGGAAGCGGGTTTTATACAGGAAATTTTAACGGGTTAAAAGAGGGTCTCTAAACGCAGCGGATTTCTGCCCTGCTCGGGGGCACACGGTAGCATTGCGCCACAACAAACCCGATACTAGCTAGGATTTAACAGCTGAAGTTCATGCGGTGAGCGCGTCCCGGCCAAAGCCTTACCGGCAGTTTTTTTAATAAGTGCCGCAAATTGACTTTTGGCACGCTCGAGATCAACCGAACCGCCGCCATAAAGCGCCGCATCGAGCGCCAGCAACATATCCTTTGTTTCCTCATCCAGCGTTACGTTCGGGCTTGTTTCCAGCGCAGCAACAATTGTAGGCAACCCTGCATGACGAGGCAGCCCCCAATGCTTATGAGCGTAATCCTGAATAAAACCGCGCAAGGCTTCTTCTGCATCAACAGCCTTCAGATCGCCGGCAAGCATCCTGCTCTTGCTATGTTCGCTATCCCGCGCGACCTTTTGCAAACCCTGCCCCCGTTCTGCGGCAAGCTGCCGGAACAGGTAAATCACAGCACCTGTTAGCGCGCAGACCCCCGAAGCCAGCAATCCAATTACAATATACAGCAGCCTGTTACCCGTATCTTCCCCATTCACGCCCGCAGAAACCCCAGCGTTTTCCGGCAAGGAAACACCCAAATCCTTTTCAGGCGCTTTCGCGTCTGGCTCTTGTTTTTGTGCGGTCGCGCTGTCCGGATATGTCCGTGCCGTCTTGCCCGAAACGCCCTCTCCCGGCTTGACGTTAATCGTCCATTCCGGTGCGGTCGCATACTCAATTTGATTGGTCTGCACATTCCACCACGGCACTTTAATCTCCGGCAGTGTCAGTTTTCCCTCATGCTGCGGAATAAGCGTATAACGCTCCTCCCTCCATCCGGTAACAACACCGTCATCACCGACATTATCGCCGGTAACCGGCTTATCGGCATATACCTTGAAATCTTTCTCCGGCGCGGCCTGACCGGAAAGCTCCGGCAGCGCAGCACCGACAGCGCCGGTCGCTGCCATGGTAATTGTCCGCGTCAAAGGCTGCCCGACAGACGCTTTATCCAGCCCCTCTACATGGTCATCAATTTTTAGACCGGTTAACGGTAGCCATGGATCCATTTTCGTGGCAGGCGGCTTGACGTTCAGCAGCGCTTCTTCACTTGCCACGGCAAAAGCCTTAAAGCCGGAAAAACCGGAGAACAAACCTCCCATCATGCCAAATGCATCCCCGGGAACGCCTGTGCGCTGGCCGGTTTCAACCTGCCCCTGAAACGCATAAGGCGGTATTTTAATCCCTCCGATATCCAGCGGTGTAATCAGATATTTCATCTCGATCACCTTGACCCGCGCCCCTTGCATAGTGCCGTCATAAATGCGCGGCTCACCCTGTGCCTCAACGATAGCGCCATCAACCGATAATTCATCCAGCTGGATATTGGCGATACTGCGCCGCGCCACCAGCTTCACTGTAAAAATTACCGGCTCATTTTGATAAGGATCGGATTTACTAAGCTCGGTCTGGACAAAAACCACGCGGCTGGCCGCATCTTTTTTGGTTGCCGTTTTGGTGACATTTACCGTGATTGCCTGTGACTGCAATATACCGGCATCGGTCTTCAGCGAAATCTCCGGTATCGTAACTTGTCCGGAACGTGTCGGTATCAACACCAGCTGCCAGTTAATCGTTGAGGACATTTTGTTATTAATGATCGTTGTCTGCGAAGACTGGCCTTGCGAATAAACAGTAAAATCCTCTCGCAGCGCTTCAAAATCAGGCCGACCCTGCGGCGCTGCACCGGACAGCTTCAAATCCAGCGTCAGACTTTCGCCGACAGCAATTGAACTCTGATCAACGCTGGCAGTAAAAGATGCAGCATATGCTGATGCACTAGAAAAGAGCGTCAAAGCCATAAACGCGGCAATCATCACTGCGGCCAGCCCAAACTGTCTCATGATCCTTACCATGGGTTTTCTCCCTGTTGTGCGCCTCTGCGCTGCGATTCAATGTAAAACTTGTTACGCAGGAACATCTTGGGGTCATTTTCAATCCGGTTCAGCCACTGATCGGCATTAATGTCCCGCTGGCTGCGACCGGCGCTTGAAGCCGCGCTGTCCAGCGAAGCATCATCATCGTAATTTTCCGGTCTGTCCTGCGCAGAGTCCTGATTTTCATCCTTCTCCTGCCCATCCTGCGGTGCCTCTGGCTCATCTTTACCATCCTGGTCATCCTGCCCCTGTTCCGCCTGATCCTCTGCTTCTTGCTGCTCTTGCTGTTGCCCGTCCTGCGGCTCCTCACCTTGCTGCGGCTCTTCGCCCTGCTGGTCTTCTTGCTGGCCCTGCTCGCCGGATTGCGATTGATCGTCGTCCTGGTTTTGTTGCTGCTGCTGTTGTTGATCCTTAAGCTGCTTGGCGATTTGCAGATTATGCTGCGCATCTTCATGCTGCGGATTTTCTTTTAAAATCTCCTCATAAGTCCTGATCGCCTCGTCAATCTGACCATTCAGCAGCTGGGCATTCCCTAGATTATAGCGCGCCTGATCGCGTATTTCCGGACGACCAGCCTGCGCAAAAGACTCGGCCGCCGCCGCATAATCCCCTGCCTTATATTGCGCAACACCGCGCCGGTAAGCATCAGAAAACGCATCTGCCGCCTGACCGTAATCGCCTTGTTTGACAGCAGCCTGCCCCCGCTGCTCCTTGTTCATAAACAGGCTGCGCCACTCAAGCGCCTGCGCTGGCGAGACCTGCAGCATAAAGACCGCGAGCACCAATGCCGGAAACGCTGCATTACGCCGGAACCAAGGCAATGCCAGCAGAACAAACGGGATTAAAAACAGGTAAAAGCGCTCTTCCCAAAATTTGGTTTTTTGCTGCGGTTTTTCCGACGATCCGGCATCAGGCCCGATCCGCGCCAAAAGGCGCTGCGTATCACCGGCAAGATAATCAGCCTGCAAATATATACCGCCGCCATCATTGGCGATGCGCTGAAGCCGCTCTTGCTCCAGCCGCGTCATAACAATCTGGCCGCCGCGTTTGACCAGGCCGCTACCACCCGGCACCGGCGCGCCTTGCACCGTCCCCATGCCAACAATATCGATTATCGCGCCTTGGTCTTTTAAGCGCATTTCTTCCTGCAAAATACTTGCATCGCTATCTTCAAACCCGCCATCGGTGAAGATGACAATATGGTCCTGCGAACCTTGTTCATCACGCAGCAAATCCCCCGCCATCTGCAAAGCAGGAACCAGCGCGCTGCCCTGCGTATAAACAAGATCGGTTGTCAGTGACGGCAACAGGCGCAGCATTGTTTCTGTATCATCGGTCAGCGGCGTTATCAGGTGCGGCACACTTGCAAAAGCAACCAGTGCAACATTCACCCCTTGCGCCGCCGTCACCAGATCCTGAATTTCCTGCCGCGCCCGCACCAGCCGCGATGGCTGCAAATCTTCTGCATCCATCGAACGCGACAAATCCAGCAAAATGACTAGATTGCGCGCCGGGGTGAATGCCTCGACTTCGGTATAGTCCCAGCGTGGCCCCGCCATCGCGACCATGCCGCAAAGCCAGATCACCGACCAGCCGGCCAGCGCCCATAAAACGTGATGTTTTCTCGGACCGCCGCGCGCCCCGTCCTGTGCCAAAAGATGCGGCAGTAAATGTGGATCGGCAAAGGCGGATAGCTGCGACACTTCCGCCCGGCGGCTTTTATAAAACAGCGCATAAAGCAGCCAAACCACGGGCAACAGCGCCAGCCCCCACAGCCAGTAGGGCGCAGCAAAATTGAACAGTTCCGGCAAAACACTAAACCCCATAACGCCCCCCATAACGCCGCATCACCTGCCCGCCGAGCGGCAGAAATGCCAGCAGCGCAAGCAACCCAAGCGCCGCACCAAGCGGGTAACGATAAAGCGGCGTGCGAACCAGATATTGCCGCGTCTCGGATTCGCTTTTTTCCAACCGGTTAATCTGCTCATAAACCTGCTTGAGCGCATTACTGTCGGTCGCGCGGAAATATGCGCCGCCCGTATGCTCGGCAATTGTCCGCAGCAATTCCTCGTCCATATTGGTTTCCACCCACATGATCCGCCCCGCGCGATTAGGGAACGGCACCCGCCCCTTACTGCCAATGCCGATCGTGTAAATCTTGATACCGTAATCTCCCGCCAGCTGCGCCGCCTGCACCGGCGGGATCGAGCTTGCCGTATCTTCCCCGTCCGTCAGCAGGATGACAATCCGCGATGTCTCCGGCCGGTCGCGCAAAGCCTTGACAGCAAGCCCCAGCGCATCACCAATCGCCGTACCGTCACCGGCCATACTGATGACCGTCTCATTCAGCATCTTGCCGACCGCGTCCGTATCC
>CBDUPU010000137.1:0-6623 GCA_965369185.1 uncultured Rhodospirillales bacterium | reverse complement strand
GGCGCGCTGAACCGGATCGTGGCCCATGCCGATGTGACCAAGCAGCCGGTGACGCTGGAATCAACGCAGGAAGTTCTGGTTGACCTGCTGCGTGCCCATGATCGCCGTATCACGATTGATGAAATTCAGCGCAAAGTCGCCGAGCACTACAATATCCGCATGGCCGACATGCACAGCGCCCGCCGCGCCCGTAACGTTGCGCGTCCGCGTCAGGTGGCAATGTATCTGGCCAAGCAGCTGACCGCACGTAGCCTGCCGGAAATCGGCCGCAAGTTCGGTGGCCGCGATCACACCACGGTGATGCATGCCGTGCGCAAGATCGAAGAGCTGATGAATGACGATGCGCAAATCGCGCAGGACGTTGAAATCATCCGCCGCGCGCTTACCGGCTGATCATAAAGTTTCCCCGGTCGGTACCAGCAAGGCCGGCCGGATGCACGGCGCGTCAGCCAGCCTGACGAGACGTGCAAAGTACTGTCCTCCAGTTTTCGGTTTCTTTCTCTTAACCGGCCGGAAACAGGATCTCTCACGCGGGGCCTTTTTAAGGCTCCGCTTTTTTTTTATTGGCTTTCTTTATTGGCTGGGGCGCGGGGCGGTGACCTCGTCAAGGGCGCGGGCGATCGGGCTTTCCGGCTGCACCATACGCAAATCGATAAAGCCTTCTGGTTCCCAATCATAACGCGGATCGTGCAGCGGTCTTGTTGTAATCAGCTTTATAGTGTCGCCCGCCCGGAATTCGTGGCCGGCAAAGCGGAAGTCTGTACTCAGGCCGGACGGGGAAAGGTCGAGCGGCATCGCCGATCTGGATCAGCGCCGCGCCGCGGTTCCCGAATTCAAATGGCAAGCCGGTGCGCAGCTGGGTCAGTATGCCGTCTTGCGGCACGCGTATATTGTAAGCGTAACTTCCATCTTCTTGCTCTTGCCTGCGGATGGCGGCCAATTTCAAGGTTACGGTTTCGCCGCGTGTTGGTTCTATGCCGGGAAGGTCGCGTGTCCATTTGATCATCCGGCTCAGCAGGTCAGCGGCGCCCTGTACGTCAATGATCCCTGCGCCGCAGCGATCGTCCATGGTCAGGCCGGCGCTGTTTTGAAAGCTGGCGACCGGGGCATTTGTCGAATCATCAATTAATCCGCTCCGTTCCGCACTCAGCATCATAGCCATTAAAATATCTTCGTGCGCAACGCCGTCCGGCAGGGTTGCCGAGCGTGCAAAAATATCGGCAAGGCGCTCTTCGACCGCGGCGGCGGCAGGGGCGGCAAAGGATGTGCCCAAATATTGCCTGCCGTTATCGAGCGGCAAGGGTGCGCATAGTGCGGGCCGCCGGTTACTGTAAGGTTCGGCGCGGTGCGTTCCGTCATCCAGTGCGCGCACGGCACCGATCCTGACCGTATTAATGTGATGAAATTGCGCTGACCCGCTTTGCATACAAAAGGAAACATCGTCTACGCTAAGGCACGCATTGGTCCCGCTATTGCCGGCGCTTTTGTAGTAAATGTAATTGCCCTGATCCAGTGCCGGTATGTACGCAAGCGAGCGGCTGCTTCTGTGTTGGTATTCTAATTCCGCACCGCTGTCTGTGTGGTGGCTAACACTGTTTGACACCACGACGTAATCATCCCGGTTATTACGCAATGCAAAGGTAAGATGGTTAAGCGTGTGTGATTGCGGGTTCTGGCTTATCGTGGTGATATCCTGCCAATCCGGTGAACCAAGCGCCTTGCTGACGGCAAAGGCAACCCTGCTGGTGCCCTCGATATGCGGCAAGGCGCGGGATTCATGGGACGATGTCTTTTCTGCAATGATCAGCGCCGGGTTTATGCCGTTATCGGCAATTTGGTCAGGGTCGTAACGGATCTCATCATAAGCGCTAAAATCGGATGCTGGGCGGATAAGGTGTGTGGCCTCTTCTCGCGGCGCGGCCAGATAATCCGCAGTCGTCTCGGCAAAAAATGCGCGGAGATACTCGCCGGGCGACATTGCAGCGATCGCTGCATTTAGCGGCGGCGCTGGTGTGCGGGTAATGCCGTAATCGCGTGCCATTATGCGCTGGAATGCCGGCGTCGCATAATCAAGCGCGTGGTACCCTCTGTTGTCCCACGGGCTAGGCGCGAGTTTTTTGTCATGGATAAATCTAAGCAGGTCTTTCGATCCGGCATGTGCGGCAATATGCAGCAAATTGATCCCGGCTGTGTGGGTTTGCAGTGCGTCCGGGGACATGCCGGTAAGGCGCTCCATATTTTCCAGCATCGGGATCAGCCCGTTTTCATGGTGCTGTGGCTTTGTCTCTATTGCTGCTGATAGAAAAAAGCCTGAGTCACCTGCCAGAATGCCAAGGTCGTGACCGTAAACATTGTGCAGGAAAACCAGCGTATTCCATTTATCCAGTGTGTTGTATGATAGGGGGCTGCTGCGAATAATTATGTCGACCAGACCGCTGCCGTCAATATTTTTGGCGTCAGGGTTGGCACCGAAGCGAACTGCCAGTTCTATTGTTTGTATGTCCGGTGAAAGTCGCGCGGTGCGCAGCAGCGCGCTGTCCCGAATGCTTTGGGCCCGATTTGGCGAGATCTCGTTTTTGATAAAGCCGTTTTCGATAGCGCGCAGGGCGTTTTCATCTTTCAAATAAAGCGAAATGCCATAGCACTTATGTGGCAATGTTACGTCATCGGCCGGCTGTTCATCGGTGGTGTTCAAAATGCAAGGATGCGGCTCTGTGACGTCCGCCGGCTTGTCATTCCCTTTGTCTTCGCAGCCGGCCAGAAGGACGGCGGCGGTAAATGCTATGATTAAAGAATGTGCGCGTTTAATCGGTTCCATGCCGTGGTTTCCCTGTCATCCCGTTCTAATTGCTTGCGGAATTTTTAAAAAAGGGTTTTTACATAGTTTTGCTGATTATGTCAAAACATTCTTCGCGGTGATTCCCATGACAAAAACAGGGGGCAAAAAGAGAGGATAAGCGGCGAATCCGTTTGTCTGCCGCGCTTTCTGTGCTATATTCCGATTCAAATATCAGGATACTTATGGAACTTGGGGTTATATAACCATGAAATTCACAATCGACCGCGCCGCCTTATTGAGATCACTCAACCACGTTCAAAGCGTTGTAGAGCGCCGGAACACAATTCCGATCCTTTCAAACGTACTTTTGAAAGCCGAAGACGGTACGTTGACGATGTCAACCACCGACATGGATCTGGAAATTCACGAATCGGTTGCTGCGGATGTTGAAAATCCGGGCGCGACCACAGTGCCGGCGCATACGCTGCACGACATTGTGCGTAAATTGCCGGACGGTGACGGCGTTGTACTGGAACTGGGCGATGGCGGCAACGTCATGACTGTAAAGGCCGGGCGCTCCAACTTCCGCCTGAGCTGCCTGCCGGTTGCTGATTTCCCGGAAATTGGTAATGCCGAATTTTCAACGACCTTCTCGATCCCGGCGGCAGAGCTGCGCGCGCTGATTGATCGTACCAAGTTCGCAATGTCCACTGAAGAAACCCGCTACTACCTCAACGGCATTTACATGCACGAGGCAGAGAGCGAAGGCCTTAAAGTGCTGCGCGCCGTTGCTACGGACGGCCACCGTCTTGCCCTGTTTGACATGCCGCTGCCCGAAGGCGCAACCGGTATGCCGGGCGTGATCGTGCCGCGCAAAACGGTGGGTGAGCTGCGCAAGCTGCTCGAAGAAGCCGCCGACACGATTCAGGTCAGCCTGTCGGAAAGCAAAATGCGTTTTGCCTTCGACCACATTATCCTGACCAGCAAGCTGATTGACGGCACCTTCCCGAATTACGATCAGGTCATTCCGAAAGGCAATGACAAGCTGATCGAAGTGAACCCGAAACTGTTCAGCGGCGCAATCGACCGCGTTTCGACCATTTCCGACGGTAAATCCCGTGCGGTGAAGATTGCCCTTGCCGGTAACACCATGACCCTGTCGGCCAATTCTCCGGAAGCGGGCAGCGCGACCGAAGACCTTGAAATCCACGGCAATGACAACATGGAAATCGGCTTTAACGCCCGTTACCTGATGGACATTACCAGCCAGATCGAAGGCGAAGGCTGCCGCCTGTCCCTCGCCGACCCGGCCAGCCCGACCATCATCCAGGACACCAGCGACTCCAGCGCCCTGTACGTGCTGATGCCGCTGCGGGTGTAAAATTCTCTGTCATTTCGAGCGTGAGCGAGAAATCTCATGAGATGTCTCATAAGTGTCCGACGTGACACAACAAAAAACGAAAAGGGTGCAGAGAAATCTGCGCCTTTCTTATAAAAACATGACAATATCCCGGCAGATATTTGCCAAACGATCCTTATTTTCATTACTAGTCGCGAATCTTGTTGTGTTTGTGCCTTTTGTCTTATGGATGGGCATGGTGCAGTTTTTTGAGCCGGAATATGTAAGGGATGTTCCCCCTCGGTTTTCTTTTCCTGCTGTTGGGTTCCTAACCGGACTGTTGTTAGCCATAACTGGTACGGCCTTTATTGCAATCCCCTCTTTGTACAGTTTGATGAAAAGGCAGAAGTCCAAGGTCGATGAGTATTGGAAAGAAAGTATGTTCTGGCTTTTTATCTTATGTCTTTGTCTTGGGGCGTTCGCTGGCTTGCCGACAATGAATTTTATGCTAGTTTTTGGTGGTGCGTGGGTTTCTTTTTTACTGTTCTTGCTGCCTGTCAGTTTATGCGTCCTGACATACTGGTATCTGGCCGTACGTCAAAGCAGAAATCTAAAAGTTTTGGCGGGTATTGCTGGGTTATTCCTGTTATGGAATTATTCGTGTCTGCAGTTGGTTGGGGTGATGGCTGCTTAGATGTTTTGCGCTAATCATGTCGGCGTTTGCGAGCGCAGCGAAGCAATCCAGCTTCTGGATTGCCGCGTCACTTCGTTCCTCGCAATGACGGTGTAATAAGCTTGAAAATCTCCGTGAATCCTCTGTGTTCTCTGTGTGCTCTGTGGTTAAATAAGTCCCATGTCTTATGTCACCGATCTTCAGCTTATCAATTTCCGCTGCTATGAGCGCGCGCGGTTATCCGGCCTCTCTGCCGGGCCGGTGGTGCTGTTTGGCGCGAACGGGGCGGGGAAGACGAATATGCTGGAGGCAGTGTCTTATCTTGTGCCGGGGCGCGGGATGCGCGGGGTGAAGATTAGTGAGGTGCAGCGCTGCGGCGCACCGTCATCTGGCGGTGATGCGGCGCCGTGGTCGGTGTCGGCCAAGGTTGAAACGCCTTACGGCGAAACCCGCATCGGCACCGGGCGCGATCCGGTCAAGGATTTAAAGCGCATTGTGCGGATTAACGGCGAAACCGCGAAGGGGCAAAACGCGCTGGCCGAGTATCTGTCCTGCGTCTGGCTGACGCCGCAGATGGACGGGCTGTTTATTGAGGGCGCTTCGGCGCGGCGGCGGTTTCTTGACCGGTTGGTATTTGCCTTTGATGCCAGCCATTCTGGCCGCGTGACGCGCTATGAAAATGCGCTGCGTCAGCGCTCCAAGCTGTTGCAGGACGGTCATGCTGATCCGGCGTGGCTTTCCGGGCTGGAGCAGACGATGGCCGAGGCCGGGGTGGCGATTGCGGCGGCGCGGCTCGATTTCACCATGCGGCTGCAGCAGGCTTGCGACAAGTTCGGCGGCGAGGACCAGACTTTTCCGCGCGCGCGGCTGCGGGCTTCGGGGGCGATCGAGGAGCTGTTGCAAAACAGTCCGGCGCTTGAGGTTGAGGATATGTTCCGGTATCAGCTCGAACAAAGCCGGGGGCAGGATTCTGTGTCCGGCGGCGCGGCGAGCGGGCCGCATAAGGGCGATCTTGCTGTTGTGTATGCCGATAAGGACATGCCCGCAGGTCAGTGCTCTACCGGCGAGCAAAAGGCGCTGCTGATCGGGATTATTCTCGCCCACGCGCGGCTGATCAACGCAGAGCGCGGCGCGCCGCCCTTGCTGCTGCTGGATGAGGTGGCGGCGCATCTGGACGATCATCGCCGCGGGGTTTTGCACGAAAGTCTGCTCTCGCTCGGCGGGCAGGTCTGGCTGACCGGCACCGACGAAAAGCTGTTTGCCGATTTGCGCGGCAAGGCGTCTTTCTTTGCGGTTGAGGACAGTACTGTCAGGCCGGCAGAAGCGCCGCGGGCTGCTTGAAAGTCCTTTGAATAATTCTAAATTATATCAGTGGGTTGCTTGCAAATCCCTGCTTTCTGGAAAACTGTCCATATGTCGGGCGCGAAAGAGAGATTTCGTGTGCTTTTCCGGTGCTGGTGTGCTATAAAAATCAATCCGCAAAGGGGCAGAAATCTGCGATTTTTACAGGTTAAACGAGAAAATTACGAATCATGGCTGAAATGGCAAAAAAAGATATGGAAGCAGAAGCAGGGCAAGAGAATACATACGGCGCGGAGAGCATTAAGGTTCTGAAAGGCCTTGAGGCGGTTAAAAAGCGTCCGGGCATGTATATCGGTGATACCGATGACGGGTCTGGCCTGCACCATATGATCTACGAAGTCGTCGATAACGCGATTGACGAATCGCTTGCCGGCCATTGTGACCGCGTCGATGTCATTCTCAATGCTGACGGTTCTGCCACCATCAAGGATAATGGCCGCGGTATCCCGGTTGATATTCACAAGGAAGAG
>CBDUPU010000136.1:0-6674 GCA_965369185.1 uncultured Rhodospirillales bacterium | reverse complement strand
GATACAATATAAACCAGCCCTTGCCCGAATGCGCCAAGTATCGCGGGCAGCTGCAGTAGCCAGAGCCCGGCAAACAGCGCCAGCCACGAAAAGATGCGCCACAGAGCGCCGCTCAGATTCTCAACGGTCAGAACAAACGCTGTCATCGTCCGCTTGCGCGCCAGTCGGGTCAATAAAGGCCGGTTCTGAAAATCAAGCGGGTCAAGCATTCTCGGTTAGCCACTCCGGTATTTGTTCCTGTTCCAGTATATCCTGAACGCTTTGCCTCTGGCGAATAATGGCGTTTTGATCGCCATCGACAAGAATTTCCGCGGGGAACGGCCTTGTATTGTAGTTCGAGGCCATGACAAATCCGTATGCCCCTGCGGACATGATTGCCAGTAAATCCCCTTTGTGCGTTTCCGGCAGGGAGAAATCTTTTAAAAATGTGTCGCCGGTCTCACAGACGGGGCCGACAATATCGTATTTTACCAATTTCGCGCCCTCCATTTCCCGGTTTTGCACAGCCCTGACGGCGTGGAACGCGTCATACAGGGCAGGGCGCATCAAATCGTTCATCCCCGCATCCAGCACAATATAACGCCGCCCGGCACCTTGTTTGATATAGCTGACTCGGGTGAGGAGTAAACCCGCGTCTCCGACAAGAAACCGTCCTGGTTCAAGTGTTATTTTTGTGCCAAGAGGCAGGATAATGTCGCGGATTGCTGCGGCATAGGTATCCAGATCCGGCGGCTGCTCGTCTTTATAAATGATGCCAAGGCCGCCGCCGAGGTCGAGATTTTCAACGGGCAATCCGCTCGCCTGTAGGCACTTCGCCAGATCGGCCAGCTTCTCGAAAGCTTTTTCAAAGGGGGCGGTTTTTAGCAGCTGCGAGCCGATATGCACTTGCAGGCCGTAAGGCTGCAAATTGGGGTGGTCGAATGCCCACTGGTATAATGTTTCGATTTCAGATCGTGGCATCCCGAATTTATCTTCGCTGCGCCCGGTCGAAATTTTATGGTGCGTGTCCGCTGCGACATCAGGGTTAAGCCGGAAGGCAACACGGGGGGCTTTGCCGGCTTCAGCGGCAAGCGCCGCGATGCGCTCCAGCTCCTCCCGAGATTCGACGTTGATTTGCAGTATTTCTGCCTTGATGGCGGCGCGAAGCTCTTCGTCAGACTTGCCGACACCGGAATATACGATTTTATCCGCGGCAATCCCTGCGGTTAATGCGCGCGTTAATTCCCCGCCGGAAACAACATCGCAGCCAAGTCCGAGTTTTTGAAACAGGCGCAGCACAGCAAGGTTGCTATTGGCCTTACAGGCAAAGGCGATCAAAGGCTGCCGGTCATCCGGTAAAGCTATTTGTAGTGCGCTGCGAAGCCGCTCTACGTTCTCGCGCATACGCCCCGCACTATAAACATACAGTGGTGTACCGTGTGTTTCTGCCAGTTCCGGCAGGGCCACATTATCGACATGCATGATGCCGTCTTTTTCAGAAAAACCAGTCATTGATATCTGTCTTCGATACCTGTGATAATTTAGGGTGCCGGATCGGTGGACGGGTCGGGGTATGTGCGCGGAAATACCCGGTCTTCAGCGCCTGGCGGCGGGTCAACAAAGCCAGGTTTTATGCCGCAGCCCGTAAGGGATACGGTCATGCCAAGCAAGAGAAATCCAAATATTACAAAGCGCAATGTCATGCTTTTTTATACACTTTGTGTTGCCCGCAGGCAAAGCCTCTCACGACATTTGTCGCGCTTATCCCTCAAAATGACTGGTATTTGTCATTGATATAAGGAACAATTGATATTCACGTATGAACAATCTCTTGTTCTATTAACAAATTTAAAGGGTTTTTCAGCCTAATATATCTGTACAAGATGTCTGCAGACTGAGAAGGGACTTATGCAAGGGGCGCAAACTTCAGAGCAAAATTCGGGCGAGTCGATGAAAAAGATGACTCAGGATGGACTTGACGAGCTGGTCAAGCTCCATAAGCGTTTTATGGAAGGACGGGTTGGAGGTCGGCGTGCAATATTGCGCAAAACAGATCTCTCCGGATTGTCGCTTCGCGAGAGCGATTTAAGACAGGCCGATTTTAGTGGCTGCGATATGACGAATATGGATCTCGCCGGTGCTAATTTCCGCGAAGCATCGCTTTACGCTTGTGATCTCAGTAATTCAAATCTTAATAAAACCGTCTTCGTGCGCGCTGATTTGCGTGGTTCACGTATTGAAAGCGCCGATCTCGCAGGTGCCGACCTTGACCGCGCCGATTTACGCGCCGGCGGTTTTTCCTCTGACGGAAGTTTCAGTCGCGGCCAGGAAGTGAATTTCCGCGGCGCCAATCTTGCCGGCGCTCGTTTGTCGGGTACGTTGGCCAATAACGCCGATTTTTCCGATGCAATCATGTCCAAGGTCAATCTGACGGGCGCTGATTTGCGCAATGCCCGTTTTGAAGGTGCCGATTTGACGGAAGCAGAGGTGAGGGGCGCGCAGCTTATGGGTGCGAATATGCGCTCTACCATTCTGACCGGCGTCCAGCTGGACGACATTCGGGGCAGCGGCGTTGATCTGACGGATTCTATCACTGACGAAAATGTCGGACGTTCTCTGGAAGAGCTGCACCAGCCGCTTGCCAAGCTGATTAAGGAGCATCGTAACTGGGTCGGTAGTGTCGGCAAGGAAGGTGCTCAACTTGATCTGAGCGGCTATGATTTGCGTATTTTACTGTCTTTGGCAGGTGAAAAGCTTACGGCGCTCAAGGCCGTTGGTGCGCGCTGGTGTGGTATGGATCTTACCGATATCCAGCTTCAGAGTGCGAATCTAAGTGAATCGGATTTCCGCAGTTGCTTCCTGCGAAGCGCTGATTTTCGTGCAACGACACTGAAAAATGCCCGGTTTAGCCATGCTGATCTGCGCAATGCCGATTTTAGCCCGCTCTTTTTTGAAAGTGGCGGTAAGAAACAGGCTAGCCCGTGTAATCTTGAGGGCGCGAATATGCGTTATGCGAATTGCTCAGGGGCGAAAATGAAGCTCGCTATCTTCAGGGAAGCGGATGTCGGCTACGCCGATTTCAGTGGCTGTGACCTGAAAGGGGCCGACTTTACCGGTGCCAACGTAGAGAATGCAATTTTTCAGGGCGCAAATATCGAAGATGCCCTGTTTGACGGAGAGCCGCCTAAAACCACCTAGGCTGACTGTCAGCCACCCTGTGACATCACGGCCAGTACAAAAAGCAGCAGGGCAAGCCCCTGCAACGTAATGCGTGCCTGCATCATTTTATTGCTGAGTTTGCGGTCTGTATCACCGGCCTTCGTCATTGCAAAAATGCCAAGGGCCAGGGAGATAACAACCGCGACCATTGCCAGAATCATTAATATTGAAAAAATATTCATTTTCTTTCTGCCGTCATGAAGTAGTTAACGCTCATATCATCATCTTTAAGTTCAAAGTTGCCGTTCAGCTTGTTGTAAGCCAGGCCTTTTGATCCGGTAATGTGTGCCCCGGCGCGCCGAATGGACCTTGCCAGCTCAGAAGGGCGCAAAAACTTCTTCCATTGATGGGTCCCGCGGGGAACCCAGTGCAAAATATACTCGGCGGCGACAATGCCGAGTGCGAATGATTTTGCCGTCCGGTTCAGGGTCGAAAAAATAATGATGCCGCCCGGTTTGCAAAGATTTACACAATCATGCACAAAGCTGTCCACATCATTGACGTGCTCGACGATCTCCAGTGCCAGCACGACATCGAATTTCTGCCCGATATTTTCAGCGCTATCGCAACGATAATCGATTTTCAGCCCGCCCTGCGCGGCGTGCTCAGAAGCCACGGCAACAGCTTTTTCATCGGCATCAACGCCGGTAACGTTACCGCCTAGACGCGCCAGAGGCTCACAGACCAGCCCGCCGCCGCAGCCAATGTCCAGAATATCCAGATTTTCAAGCGGTCGCAGGGAGTTCTCGTCAAGACCATAATGTTGCTTGATTTGGCCGCAAATATAATCGAGCCGCGCCGGATTCAGGCGGTGCAGCGGGCGAAAAGGCCCGTCTTCGTCCCACCAACGCGCGGCGTCTTTAGAAAAATGTTCTATTTCCTGCTGATTTATGCTTGTTATCATGCAGAAGAATGTACTGCTAAGGCTCTGGAAATGACAAGGCTTGTTTTGAAATTCGGTGGCACGTCGGTCGCGGATCCTGACCGGATCGAAAGGGCGGCTGATAAGGTCGCGGCGGAAGTTGCGCGCGGCAACCAGTGTGCTGTTGTCGTGTCGGCCATGGCCGGTGTTACGAATCAACTTATCGAACATTGCCGTACGATCAGCCCTTTGCATGATGCGCGCGAATATGATGCGGTCGTTGCCAGCGGTGAAAATATTACGTCCGGCCTTATGGCGCTTGCCTTACAAAAGCGGGGTATTGCCGCCCGCAGCTGGCAGGGATGGCAGGTGCCTATTATCTGTGACGATATGCACGGTAAGGCCCGCATAAAGGAGATCAAGGGCGAGAAAATGATCGAGCGGCTCGAAAGTAACGAGGTCGCTGTTCTCGCCGGTTTTCAGGGCGTTACCCCGCGCAACCGTATAACGACATTGGGGCGCGGCGGCTCGGACACCTCGGCAGTCGCTCTGGCCGCTGCGATCGGGGCGGAGCGCTGTGATATTTATACTGACGTGAATGGCGTATATACCACCGACCCCCGCATTGTCCCGAAGGCGCGCAAACTCGAGAAAGTTTCTTATGAAGAAATGCTGGAGATGGCCTCGCTTGGCGCCAAGGTGCTACAGACGCGTTCGGTAGAAATGGCCATGAAACAAAATGTGCCGGTACAGGTGCTTTCAAGCTTCGAAGACCCGATCGGTAGCGATTTCCCCGGAACACTGGTGACCAGAGAGGAAGATATTGTGGAACATCAAGTCGTGAACGGTATTACCTATACCAAGGACGAAGCCAAGATCACTTTGATCGGCGTACCGGATATCCCCGGCGTTGCGGCAAAGATTTTCGGTCCGCTTGCGGATGCTGCAATCAACGTCGATATGATCGTCCAGAACATCTCTCATGACGGCAAATCGACCGACGTTACCTTTACCGTAGCCATGGCCGATTTGCAGCGTGCGGTTGATGCCCTCAATAAATGCGAGGAACTTAAAGATTCCGAAGTACGATGGGATGAGAGCGTTGTAAAAGTATCCGTTGTCGGGATCGGGATGCGCAGCCATACCGGCGTGGCGCAAACCATGTTCAAAGCCTTGGCTGATAAGGGAATCAATATTCAGGTAATCTCTACATCAGAGATTAAAATCAGTGTTCTTGTAGATTCGGAATATTGCGAACTTGCCGTTCGTTCACTTCATGCTGCTTATGGGCTGGAAACTAAATAAATTTTGCCTTATATCTTAAGGTATGCACAACCAATCCGGACCGCAACAGCCCCCCCAGCAGGACTGGGCGCAATATACCGATATGCCTGTCGGCGATGTGCTGCGCCGTACCCGCGAATATTACGGGCTAACACTGGCTGATGTAGAATCGGCGCTGCGAATCCGTGCCACTCAGCTAGGCGCACTGGAAGAGGGAAATCCCGAAAAATTACCGGGCAGGGTCTATGCCATCGGATTCGTTCGTGCCTATTCTGAATTCCTCGGTCTTGACGGCGACAAGATGGTGCACCTGTTCAAGGCGCAGCTCGGCGGCAACAAACCGCGCCCGGAACTGAATTTCCCGGTTCCTGCCTCTGAAAGCAAGTTACCAAATATATACGTTCTGCTGGCGTCCTCTGCCGGGCTGGCGGTCGTGGTTATGCTTTTTCTGATTTTCAGAGACCCGGCCCCGCGCAGCGCCATTCCCGAAGTGCCGGCAGCCATGAAAAGCGAGGCCGCTAAGTTTGGGCCGCCCATGCCTGAAAACCCCGTAAAAATCGAGCCGGCGGCAGGCGTTGATTTGCCACTGGAACCGGATCACCGCGTCGTTATAAACGTAACAGACAGCGCGTGGGTAGAGATACGTAACGAGCAAGGCAAGGCCATACTGTCGCGTGTTCTTAAAAAGGGTGACAGCTATTTTGTGCCGAATGAACCGGGGCTGGTAATGGATACCGGTAATATCGGCGCGCTTGAGTTTGTTGTTGATGGGCTTACTCTTGCCAAATTGGGAGAGCCGGGCGACGTTCGTCGCGGTGTTTCCCTTGCCCCTGAAACGCTAAGACCCGCACCGCAGAACGATCTCGTGCCATCAGAAAGCAGCGGTAACCCCGCCGATAGCGCTGGCCTAAATTCGCGTGATATGGCAGAGTAGCCGGCATGGCTTTGATGGAAAAACTTGCGCCGGTAAAGGCGCGTTATGAAGAACTTGCTGCCCTTATGTCCGAGGGCAGCTTGTCTGGCGAGAAATTCGTTCAGCTTTCAACAGAATATTCGGAACTGACCCCGATCATCGAGGCGACCCGCGCCTATGAAGCGGCATTATCGGAACGCGAGGACCTTGAAACCTTGTTGTCTGACAAGGAGATGAAGCTTATTGCCGCAGAAGAAATGCGGGCGCTTGATGAAAAAATTCCGCACCTGGAAGAGCAAATTAAGCTCGCTCAAGTCCTTTTAGAAACTTTAGACGGTCAAGTTGATAACATTAATGAGGGATTTGGACAACATCGTCCCAAAGAAAAGAATTGGCGTGAGTCTTTGCTTGAAAAAG
>CBDUPU010000135.1:0-6687 GCA_965369185.1 uncultured Rhodospirillales bacterium | reverse complement strand
CCAGGCGCTCACAACCGCCGTATCCGGCACTGTCGGCATCGGTAATATCGCCGGTCACTTCGATATCAACAGTGGTGAGGGTTCCGGTCAGAGTCGCGCTCGGCGTACTCAGGACACCGCCGGAATAATTGAAGTTAGCGCCGTCTTCTTTAAAGCTTCCAGTGCCGTCACTCATCTGAACAGCGCCGTCAGCGCCTTGCGCACCGGCAGCAGAACCTGCACCACCGACATCAGACCAAGCGTTCGCCGTGTCACAAATCTGCACCACGGCGCCGGAAGTAAAGTTAATCCGCAGAGAGCCGAAATTGGCGGCATTACAGTCGCCATCGCCCGAACCTAACGGGAAACTGCCCGACAGGTTGTTTGGCAGTTCCAGCATCGAGTTGTCGCCAAATTCCAGACGCGCGCCGAATGGATCAGGACTGCTGATCTGCGCACTGGCAAACCGCGCCTGCCCTTCGACTTCAATATCCTTGTCAATTTTCGCTGTCCCCGGATCACCACTCTTAAGACTCCAAAGACCGCCGGAGGCCTCAACCGCGCCGGCATAGGTGATATCAAGAACAAGGTCATCGCCCGCCCTGGTCACATAAGTCGGATCTGCGGCACAACTTGTCTGGAAGGTACGGTCAGGACCGGCGGAAATAACAGCAATGACCGTTTCAGTCGAACCATTCGTACCCGAAAGCACATTGGCGCCATCAGTGGAACAGGCCGGTATAACGGTATTGAAGCCATGGTTCCACGAACAGTAACCATACGTCGTACCCCACGGGTCATTCTGGGACGCACCAATTGTGGCAGGCAAACAGCCACCACCGGTCAGACCGTTCGCACAAGTAACAGGGCCCAGAGGCTCTACAAAACCATCAGAGTCGCAGTCGCCGCTATCAGCCTGACGTGCGGCTTCAAGCATTGCCAGCTTGTGCGCGATTTGCATCTGTGCATCAGCTTTGGCGTTCTGGTTGATACGGACAACCGTGCCGACCGGGCCGCGCATCAGGGTAGAGGTTGCAACGCCAACAACGCCAACAAGGGCAACAGCACCGAACAGGGTGAAAAAGACGTTACCGCTCTCTCCCCAGCGGGAGGAGCGTTGTTTGCTTAACTTTTTATTCTTTTTGCCTTTTGGACCTAATATCAAATTAGTACCCGTACCCTTCTTTCGTCATTTCTGCGCCCGACAGCAAAAAGGCGCCACCGGCCTTTTCAAAAGCCTGACGCCTCGCAACACTATCTCGCGACTTGTAATACAATCCCTGTGCCTGTTCACAATCTATTTTCACAATATCCCCAAAACCGTTTGCGCAATTGGTTATGTATATTGTTAATTTTTTCACGAAATCGTTAATATATTGATTACTAACAGTTAACAGATTGTTACCAAAACCAAGTTTTTCTCTTTTAATTTCAATAAGTTTATCAATTCCAGCCATTAACATGCCGGAATTGCTTAAAATTTTAAATATCGATACGCGCCGCAGCGAGCGACAAAAAAAGAACAATAGTTACACTCCGGAACCGGACAGAGAAAAACGGCAGAAAACCGCCCCACTAAGACAGGAGACAAACTCCAACAGCTATCTTACTGATTCAGCTAAAAAGAATCAAGATACCCACAGGTAATAAAATACAGAATTTGCGCCCGCCGTATTACGTCAAATAACCAGGCGCAAGATCACGCTATCCGTTTTGAAATCGACCGATTTGGAAGCTTTTTTGGAAATCGGGATACTGTGCGAACGACAATAAAGCATAAGCGCCGCTGCGAGAAAATCACGGCTGTAATCGATTTGCCGCTCGCTATTGTCCAGCATATTGCTGATTTTGAAAGTCAGCCGTTTTTCGTCATCCGTATCAATGATGATTTCGTCAATCGCCCCGGGCGGCGGGCGCTTCATGTCTTTTTGCATACAAAGCGCATAAATCGCCTTGTACGTTTCATCCATTGAGAAAATTATACGCCGGTCTTCACGTGGCATCGATGACTTCACCCCTATTTTCCAACCAGAATATGACCACAAACTTTGCCAAGTCGTTAACAGAGTGAAGTTTTCTTGCCCCAAGACTAAAATAAATAAAGGTGCAGAAATTATTTTATGGGCTGGATTAGGCTGCAGTAAGGGTTATATAAAAGCAAACATGGAAACCGCAACGCAAACAACCTCTCACATCCGGTCACTTTCCGAGCTTCTTGCCGACCTGAAAGCCGGCCTTAGCGGCGAAAAAACCAGTATCGACGCCCTGATAGAAGCGCTGCATGAGCGCGGAATCGCGATGCTTTTGCTGTTTTTTGCGGCGCCCATGGCCCTGCCCCTGCCCGTACCGCCGGGCATTAACGTAGCGCTAGCGACGCCCTTATTACTTTTGACCGCGCAGCAGGCGATCGGCGCGCACACAGTCTGGCTGCCACGCAAAATCCGCACAAGACAGTTGCCGACCGACAAGCTGGCAACAACAATTGACGGTCTGATACCTTGGATGAGACGTATCGAGCTTTTGATCAGGCCGCGTTTTGGGCTACTGTCGCAGGACGGCGCGTCGCGCTTTTTTGGCGTTCTCGGCTTTATTATGGCGCTTTCGGTTTGTGTCCCGCTGCCGCTAACCAACACCGTTCCCAGTTTGGGCATTGCCCTGATGTCGGTTGGATTTATAATGCGGGACGGGCTGGCCGTTCTTGGCGGCGCGTTGATCGGGACGGCGTGGGTTACAATACTAGTCCTCGCCGCCGCCATATTCGGGCCGGACGCCGTCGATATTATCAAGGAAGCGATTAAATCATTCATATGAGACACTGTCTGAAACACATAATGGCAAACCCGGTAGCAGTTTGCGGAACGATTTTCCTGATCTCGGCGCTCTCGCTGATGACGGCACTGATCGCGCAGTATGTTTTTAAACTCGAGCCATGCATTTTGTGCATTTACCAGCGCTGGCCTTACGGCATCGCCATGATCCTGAGCTTTTTCGGGCTGGCGGTGCTCTATAAGGAAGAGTGGGTACGCTATTCCTCTGCACTGGTCTTTTTATGTGCCGTCACATTCCTTATTGGCGGGGCAATCGCCTTTTATCATGTCGGGGTAGAGCAGCACTGGTGGAAGTCCGCGCTAGAAGGCTGTGCCGTTGATTTTTCAGCGGCCAGCGTTGACGAGCTGATGGCGCTGATGGACAACAAGCCGGCGGCGCGCTGCGACCAGATCGCATGGGCCGACCCGATTTTCGGCATTTCGATGGCCGGATATAATATGGTGATGTCCTTTGCGCTGGCGATCGGTAGCGCGCTTGCTGCGATCTTTATGCAGCGCAAGGTTAACGGCGTACTTTAAAGCCCTTTTCTTGCGGGTCAGTCCACCAATTCAGTATCCCAATAAAGAAAATCCCCCCAACTCTCATGCAGGAAGTTTGGGGGGAATTTTCTACCATTTTGCTGAAGTTCGAAAATTGTCGGTTGCCTCGGCTCCCACCTGGGGTGCATCCCGCACTCGGCGGGCGTCCTGTTGGCCTTCCTTGTATTACAGTCCTGACAGGCGGTGACAATATTGTCCCACGATGTCCTGCCGCCGCGCGAACGCGGCATGACATGATCGAACGTCAAATCATGCGCCTTGTTGGGAACGCCGCAATACAGGCAGCTGAACCCGTCACGCAAAAACACGTTAAACCGGGTAAAGGCAGGATTGCGGGCGGATGGAATATATTCCTTCAAGGCCAGTACGCTTGGCAATTTGATTTCCTGAGTCGGCGAGCGCACGACCCGTTCATATTCAGAAACCACGATGACCGAGTCGCGGAAGATCGCTTTGATTGCGTCTTGCCATGACCATAGTGAAAGCGGGAAATAACTCAGTGGCCGGTAGTCGGCGTTTAATACGAGTGCCGGGCATTTTTCCAAAGGCGTATGTACATCTATCATACAGTCACTCCTTTCCTTTGCCGCTGGTCGCGGTGGAAACCCTTGCTGAAAAAGAGTTACGCTGCGTCTTGCAGTTACTATTTTACCGCATTTTTCCCGATACACCTAGAAAATCCCTAAAGTTACTTCTAGACGTACGCCCGGCGATATTTTTTGTTCCCGATTATTAAATCAGAAAAAGCGCCATCAGGATGGAAAGCGAATGCGCTTAATTCAGGACGCGCCGCAAAAACGCGCTGCCCGTTTCAATTCCGGCTTCATCGATGTTGTGGCCAAGATCCGGCGTCACGCCGCCGCTAACGTCAAAGCCGTGTTCTGTAAGAGTTTTTTCGGAGAAATGGTGCATTTCCACCGGAACGACTTCATCGGCATCGCCATGAACCAAATGAACCGGAATTTTGAAAATCCCGTCGATACCAAGGTCTTCCCCGCCAACCAGCGCACCGGAATATGCCAGCACACCGGCGAGCTTTTCCGGAAAGCGCGGCGCGACATACAGGCTCATCATCGTACCTTGCGAAAAACCGACCAGCGCGGTTTTGTCCGCCGGAATGTCATATTTTTCCATTTGCTGCGAAATGAAGCTGTCCAAAATCGGAGCTGCCTTTTGTACACCAGCCAAAGTCACGGATGCGGCACGGTCTTGCAGGCTGAACCATTGATAACCGACCGGCGCCATATCGCAAGGGAACGGCGCGTTGGGCGACACAAAAACGGCATCGGGAAGTTTTTTGGCCAGAAACGGCGCAAGGCTGATCAGGTCGCGCCCATCGGAACCAAGACCATGCAGCAGGATTATCAGCTGCTTCGCTTTGCCGCCAGATGCCGGACCGTAATTATAGGCTTTCAAATCATATTCGTTCATTGTCGCTTCCCGTCCCCACAGAGTTTGCGTAGATAAAATCAGGAACGTCAGCGTTAGCGCCACGCATAGTGTGATTCCATCTTTTTTAAAAATGACTCCCATCGTCCTGTTGTGTTTATCATTTTTATAGACAGGCTTGAAGAGCTTTAGTCGTTCCCGCCCCCTGCAATATCTTTTTTTTAGGCTCTGGCGGGCGTATAATTACCGGATGATTATAACCCGCTTCGCCCCTTCCCCGACCGGCCGCCTGCATATCGGCCACGCCTATTCAGCTCTGTTTGCCTATCAGCAGGCGCAAGATGCCGGCGGCAAGTTTATCCTGCGGATTGAGGATATTGATCCGGAGCGCTGCCGACAGGAATTTGAACAGGGTATTTATGAGGACTTACAATGGCTAGGGCTTGAGTGGGAAACCCCAGTACGGCGGCAATCCGATTATATGGAGGATTACAAGGACGCGCTTGGCAAGCTGCATGAGAAAGGCCTGCTCTACCCTTGCTTTTGCAGCCGCAAAGACATTACGGCCGAAATTTCCCGCTCCGCTTCTGCACCGCACGGCCCTGAAGGCACGCTTTATCCCGGCATATGCCGCGGGCTGAGCATTAAAGAGCAAGAGGAAAAGATTGCAAGTGGCCTGCCCTATGCTTTTCGTCTGGATATGGATAAGGCGCTGAAAGCCGCAGGCACAAAACTTTACTGGCATGACCGCGCAAAAGGCAAACAACTTGCTACGCCGGAGATCCTCGGCGATGTCGTGCTCGCGCGTAAGGATATCGATACCAGTTACCATTTAAGCGTTACGCTGGATGATCACTTACAGGGCGTTACGCTGGTCACGCGCGGTGAGGATTTGTTTTATGCTTCGCATTTACACAGGCTGTTACAGGAACTGCTCGGCCTGACCGTGCCGGAATGGCACCACCACCCGCTTTTGCTGGATGCAGAGGGCAAGCGCTTTGCCAAGCGCAATAATGCGGTTACGCTGCAATATATGCGCGAAGAAGCAGGCAAAACCCCTGCCGACATTATCAGTGAAATAGCGACAATGCTTGGCCGCTCCTGATTTGAAAGACTGATTCAGGCGGCTTTTTGCACCCGCCCGGCGCTGTCTTCCCATTCCTGAATGCCGCCTTCAAAATCGTAGATATTCAAAAAACCGGCATCTTCCAGTTCGCGGGCGGCTTCGGCGGAAGACTCACATTCCCTGTTATTACAATAAACGACGACCATCCGGTCTTTGCTGCCTGCGACCTTGCTGACCTCCGCGCTGAAACCGCTCTCATCATCCAGCGGTATATTGACAGAACCGGGAATATGCTCCTCATGAAACTCCTCAGGGTCACATACATTAATCACCAGCACGTCATTATCATTTTGCCGACTCATCATGTCCTGTAACTCCTCAGCGGTGATTGCTTGCATGGGCGAAGCCTCCTTATCAAAAAGAGTTGTCATGAACAGACCAACAACGATGGGACGGTTCAGTTCCTTGCCCGGGACGGGAAATCACGGTAAAGTTACTATTAGAAACATTGTTCGCTGACAGAAACCCTTTTACCCTTCCGACACCTTCCTCTCCTCCTGACTTACTTACTCCATCCCTCCTTAGCCACCTTCGAAAGAAAAGCACCATGAAACACGATCTTCTACATATTCAGGGCAAGCCTTATGTCCTTATCCCGCTGCACGAATACCGCATGATGAGCAGCGACAACAATATTCCGGAGAGTTTACCGCAAGAACTGCTGGACGCCGTTTACGCCCGCGAAGAACACCCGATCAAGATCCTGCGCAAGCATCGCGGCATGACCCAGACCGACCTTGCCCATGCTTCGGGATTGTCACGACCCTATTTAACGGACATCGAAACCGGCAAGAAAGACGGTTCGGTCAATGCCATGCGCGCCAT
>CBDUPU010000134.1:0-6743 GCA_965369185.1 uncultured Rhodospirillales bacterium | reverse complement strand
TCACCGTGGGGCCAGCCGACCAAAGGGTATAAAACCCGCACGAATAAAGCGACGGATAAGTATATTATCCGCCGCCGGAAGAAGAAATAGGAGCATTGAACGATGGCACGTAGTGTTTGGAAAGGCCCGTTTGTGGAGAGAAGCCTTCTTAAGAAGGTGGACGCCGTACGCCAGGGTGGAAAAAACGAAGTGATCAAAACCTGGTCACGCCGCTCGACGATCCTGCCGCAATTTGTCGGCATGACGTTCGGCGTATATAACGGCAAGAAATTTATTCCGGTTTTGGTGACTGACCAGATGATCGGTCACAAACTCGGCGAATTTGCTCCGACCCGGAACTATCCTGGTCATGGTGCCGACAAGAAAGCGAAGAGGGGCTAATTATGGGACAGTCTGCAAACGCAAGACGCGTAAAAGAAAACGAGGCACGGGCAATGGCCAAAACCATTCGGACCAGCCCGTACAAGCTGAACCTGGTCGCAGAAATGATCCGTGGCAAGAAAGCGGAAACGGCTTTGGTTGACCTGGAATTTTCCAAGCGCCGCATCGCGCAGGACGTTCGTAAAGTTCTGCAGGCTGCTGTTGCCAACGCCGAAAATAACCACGGTCTCGATGTTGACCGTCTGGTTGTTGCAGAGGCGCATGTCGGTAAAAGCGTAATGATGAAGCGCTTCCGTGCACGCGCCCGTGGCCGCGCTTCACGGATTGTAAAGCAGTTCAGCCGTCTGACGGTTGTCGTTAGGGAACAAGAGGAAGCTTAATTATGGGACATAAGGTAAACCCGATTGGATTTCGCGTAGGCATTAACCGGACTTGGGATTCCCGCTGGTTCTCTGATCGTCGCTACGCAGACAAGCTGGTTCAGGATCTGAAACTGCGCGAGTTCGTTAAGGACAAGCTGAAAGCCGCTGGTATCAGCAAAGTCATTATTGAACGCGCTGCACAGCACACCACCGTTACGGTTTATACCGCACGGCCGGGCGTTATTATCGGCAAAAAAGGTGCCGATATTGAGAAGCTGCGTCGTCAGCTTTCTGCCCACGCCGGTGGTGATGTTGCTTTGAACATTGTCGAAATCCGCAAGCCGGAACTCGATGCGCAGCTGGTTGCTGAAGGCGTTGCCATGCAGCTGGAGCGCCGCGTATCTTTCCGTCGCGCCATGAAGCGCGCTGTTCAATCAGCCCTGCGCCTTGGTGCTGAAGGTATCCGGATTGCAGTTTCCGGTCGTCTTGGCGGCGCTGATATTGCCCGTACCGAATGGTACCGCGAAGGCCGTGTGCCGCTGCACACCCTGCGCGCTAATCTGGATTACGGCGTAGCTGAAGGCATGACCACCTACGGGATTATCGGGGTGAAAGTCTGGATCTATAAAGGCGACATTATGGAGCACGATCCGATGGCACGCGACAAGCTGATTACCGAAGGCCAGGGCGGGATGCCGCGCAACTAAGGTAAACCTTTCGCACGATTATATTGAAGAGCGAGTTAAGAGAGAAAAACGATGTTACAGCCGAAGAAGACAAAATTCAGGAAGCAGCATAAGGGCCGTATCCACGGCAACGCCAAGCGCGGTACCGAGCTGAGCTTCGGGGCGTTCGGCCTGAAGGCTGTTCAGCCGGAACGGTTGACAGCACGCCAGATCGAAGCTGCGCGCCGGGCGATGACCCGTCACATGAAAAGGCAGGGTAAAGTCTTTATCCGCATTTTCCCTGATGTGCCGGTTTCGAAAAAGCCGCTTGAAGTTCGTCAAGGTAAAGGTAAAGGCTCTGTCGAGTTTTGGGCTTGCCGTATCAAGCCAGGCCGTATCTTGTTTGAAATTGACGGTGTATCAGAGGATATTGCACGCGAAGCAATGACTCTGGCGGCAGCAAAACTGCCGATCAAAACCAAGTTTATCACCCGTGTCGGCGGTTAAGGGCCGGGGAAGAGTTTAAGGAGCGAGCCATGAAGGCAGAAGAGTTAAAAGGCAAAACGGTTGACGAACTGCAAAAGACCCTGATCGATCTGAAAAAGCAGCAAATGAATCTGCGTTTTCAAAAGTCTCAGGGGCAGCTGGAAAACACCGCGCAAATCCGTACGGTACGCCGTGATATTGCACGGGTGAAAACCTTTATTAGCCAACAAACGGAAGCCCCGGCCAAGCAGGCCGCCGCCTCCAAAACCAAAAAATCCGGCGGGAAAGCCGCGTAAGATATAGGAGTTAGAAGCTATGCCGCGTCGTATTCTGGAAGGTGCTGTCGTTAGCGACAAGATGGACAAAACCGTAACGGTTTTGGTCGAACGTCGCTTTGCGCACCCGGTTTATAAAAAATACGTGAAGCGTACAGACAAGTATGCAGCACATGATGAGAACAACGCCTTTAAAGTTGGTGATCGCGTTCAGATTGAAGAGTGCGCTCCGATGTCACGGCGCAAGACCTGGCGCGTAATTACGCCGGCAGGCGCAGATACGGCACCGGCGAAAGAAGCGGCTCCGAAAGCGGAAGCAAAGAAGCCGGCAGCAAAGGAAGAAAAGGCGGCGGCAAAGAAGGCGGCTGATAAAAAAGCCCCGGCCAAGAAGGCTGCTGCTAAAAAAGCAACATCCAAGAAGAAGGATGACAGCAAATGATCCAGGTAGAATCCAGACTCGATGTCGCAGATAATAGTGGCGCTCGGCAGGTACAATGCATTAAGGTGCTTGGCGGTTCGCATCGTCGCTATGCACGCATTGGCGACGTAGTGAAAGTGTCTGTTAAAGACGCTATTCCGCGCGGCAAGGTTAAGAAGGGCCAGGTTTTGAACGCAGTGATCGTCCGCACAGCAAAGCCGCTGAAGCGTGATGATGGTACCGCGATCCGTTTTGACGGAAATGCTTGTGTTCTGCTCAACAACAACAATGAGCCGATCGGTACTCGTATTTTCGGGCCCGTGACGCGTGAACTGCGCCGCAAGAATTTTATGAAAATTATTTCACTTGCGCCTGAAGTACTGTAAAAGGGGTTCTGTAATGAGCAACGCGAAAATGAAAATTAAAAAGGGCGACACGGTTGTCGTACTGACTGGTAAAGACAAAGGCGCGACTGGTGAAGTGCTGCAAGTCATGCCGGCAGAGCGCCGCGTCATCGTCCAGGGTGTTAATGTCGCGAAGAAGCACCGCAAGCCTTCGCAGCTGAACCCTCAGGGCGGCATTGAAAACATTGAATTGCCGGTTCACGTTTCTAACGTGGCACTGGCCGATCCGAAGGACAGCAAACCGACGCGCGTTGGTTATAAAGTCCTGAAAGACGGCAAGAAAGTCCGCGTGGCAAAACGTTCCGGTGAAACCGTCGAGTAAAAGGAAGCTGGATATGCAACCGCGTATGAAAGAAAGATACGAAAAAGAGCTCAAAAACCGCATGAAGGAAAAGTTCGGTTATACGAATGACCATGCGATTCCGAAGCTCGATAAAATCGTAATCAACATGGGTGTTGGCGAAGCCACGCAAAACCGTGCCTTCATTGAAAGCGCAGCGAACGATCTGGCACTTATTGCCGGTCAGAAGCCCGTTATCACCCGCGCCCGGAAGTCTAACGCTTCCTTTAAAGTGCGTGAAGGGATGGCCATTGGTGCAAAAGTGACCCTGCGCCGTGAGCGTATGTACGAGTTTCTGGATCGCCTGGTAACGATTGCATTGCCGCGTGTCCGCGACTTCCGCGGCATTAACGGCAAGTCTTTTGACGGCCGTGGCAACTATGCGATGGGCATCGTCGAACATATCGTTTTCCCGGAGATCGAATACGACAAGGTCGATAAGATCCGCGGCATGGACATTATTATTTGTACAACGGCGAATACCGATGAAGAAGCCAAAGAGCTTCTGCGCGGTTTCGACATGCCGTTCAGGAATTAAGGAAAGGAAGACAGTAGCATGGCAAAAGTCAGTGCAGTACAAAGAGACCTTAAGCGCCGCAAGCTGGTGAAAAAGCACGCAGCAAAGCGTGAGGCTCTGAAAGAAGTGATTTACAACAAGGACGCCCCGGTAGAAGAGCGTTTCCAGGCTGCCCTGGAGCTGGCGGAACTGCCGCGTAACTCTTCCAAGACACGCGTCCGTAACCGTTGTGCATTGACTGGTCGGCCGCGCGCCCACCACCGGAAATTCCGGTTGTCGCGTGTGTCGTTGAGAGATCTGGCTTCGCGCGGGGAACTTCCCGGCATTACGAAGTCCAGCTGGTAAGTTTTTTTAAAGAGGATATCGCAAGATGACTATGAGTGATCCCCTTGGTGATATGCTGACCCGCCTTCGGAACGGTCTGCATGCTGGTAAGGCAAAAATCAGGGTTCCCGCTTCCAAACACAAAGCTTCCGTATTGGACGTTTTGGTGCGCGGCGGTTACATTCGCGGCTATAACATTATTGAACTCGATGGCAATAAGAAAGAAATCGAGATCGAAGCCAAATATGACAGCGGTGAGCCGGTGATCCATGTGATCAAACGCGTATCGCGTCCGGGCCGCCGCGTATATTTCGGCGCAAACGATGTGCCGCGTTTTTATAACGGCCTCGGCATTACGGTCGTCTCGACGCCTAAAGGCGTGCTTGCCGATCACGAGGCCCGTGAACAGAATGTTGGCGGCGAAGTACTCTGCCAGCTGTTTTAAGGGGACGGAATTATGTCACGACTAGCAAGAAACCCGATCGCCATTCCTGACGGTGTTACCGTTGAAGTTAATGGCCAGGATGTAAAGGTCAAAGGCCCGAAGGGCGAAATGGGCCTGACCGTACATAACGATGTGTCTGTAAAGCTGGAAGACGGCGAACAAGGCAAGCAGGTCAAAGTTGACCCGCGCACACAAAGTAACCAGGCGCGCGCGCTGTGGGGTACGATGTGGGCCCTGATCCGTAACCGTATTATCGGCGTCAGCGAAGGCTACACCCGTAACCTTGAACTGCACGGTGTTGGTTATCGTGCCAACCTGCAGGGCAATACCCTGGTACTGGCCCTTGGCTACAGCCATGACGTTCAGTATCCGGTGCCGGAAGGAATTCAGGTTGCTGTTGAGAAACAGACTGCGATTTCTATTTCCGGGATCGACAAGGAACTGGTCGGTGCGGTCGCCGCGAAGATCAAGTCTTTCCGTCCGCCGGAGCCTTACAAAGGTAAGGGCGTTCGTTATGCAGGCCAGTTTGTCCTGCGCAAGGAAGGCAAGAAGAAATAAGGGAAATGCTCCTTAGAGGAATAAGACAATGACAGCAAGATTGAACGCAAAACAACGCCGGACTTTCCGCACTCGTAACAAGCTGCGCACCGTTAATATCGAGCGCAATGCCGTGCGTGAAGTACGTCCGCGCCTGTCGATTCACCGTAGCGACAAGCAAATTTACGCGCAGGTGATTGATGATATTAAAGGCGTAACCCTGGCGTCCGCTTCCACGCTTGATAAAGAGCTGAAGCTGACCAAAGGATCGGATAAGGAAGCAGCTGCAAAAGTCGGCAAGTTGGTTGCGGAACGCGCCAAAAAGGCCGGCGTCAAAAAAGTACAGTTTGACCGCGGCAGCTTTATATATCATGGCCGGGTCAAGGCCCTGGCAGATGGCGCCCGCGAAGGCGGACTCGAGTTTTAAGAAGGCCAAGGAAGGATAAAGTAGTATGGCTAGAGGTTCAGAACAACAACGTGATCGTCGCGATCGTGACGGCGAAGAAGAACTGATCGAACGCCTGGTTGGCATCAACCGTGTGGCCAAAGTGGTCAAAGGTGGTCGTCGTTTCGGTTTCGCAGCCCTGATGGTTGTCGGTGACGGCAAAGGCCGTGTCGGTTTCGGTACCGGCAAAGCCCGCGAAGTGCCGGAAGCCATTCAGAAAGCAACAGCTGACGCCAAACGTCATATGATCCGTGTACCGCTGCGCGAAGCACGTACGCTGCACCATGACGTTAAAGGACGCCACGGTGCCGGCAAGGTTCTTCTGCGCAGTGCACCGCAAGGTACCGGTATTATTGCCGGTGGTCCGATGCGTGCGGTTTTCGAAGCCCTCGGTATTCAGGACGTCGTTGCCAAGGCAATCGGCTCCAACAACCCGTATTCGATGGTCAACGCGACTTTTGCGGCACTGAAAAACATGCAGAGCCCGCGTCAGGTCGCTGCACGCCGTGGCAAAAAGGTCAGTGACATTGTTGCGAACCGTGAAGCCGATCGTTCACAGGCTGAAATCATGGCAGCAGCCCAGGAAGATGAGGAATAAGAATCATGGCTGAGGAAAAAGACACCAAAAAGGCTCCGGCTAAAAAGGCGGCTGCGGCACCTAATGCTGAAGCAAAAAAGGCTCCGGTCAAGAAGGCTGCAAAGAAGCCTGCTGGTAAAACCGTTACGGTTACGCAGATCGGCAGCCCGATTGGCCGTCAGGACTATCAGCGCGCAACGTTGATCGGTCTTGGCCTCAACAAGATGAACCGCACACGGGAGCTGGAAGATACGCCTGCCGTCCGCGGTATGATTGAAAAGGTCAAACACCTGGTTCGCGTCGAAGACGCGGCCTAACCGCCTGCATACAGGCTCAGTAAAAGGGTAAGTACGATGAAATTGAATGAACTGAAACCGAAAGAAGGCTCCGTCACGAAGAAGATGCGTGTCGGTCGCGGTATCGGCTCCGGCAAGGGCAAGACCTCCGGCAAAGGCCAAAAAGGTCAGAAGTCCCGTTCCGGCGTGGCGATTAACGGTTTTGAAGGCGGCCAGATGCCCCTTTACCGTCGCCTGCCTAAACGCGGCTTCAACAATATCTTTGCCCGTG
>CBDUPU010000133.1:0-6783 GCA_965369185.1 uncultured Rhodospirillales bacterium | reverse complement strand
CGGCTGGTGAGGGGGCGCGATTGTTTCGAGGCCCAGGCGCCGATGCGGCTGCCTTGCGGGCGGGAGTTGAAATAAGCGTCCGCTTCTTCGTCGGTGACGTTTTCGACGGAGCCCTCGATTCGAACCTGACGGCCAAGGCTTTTCCAGTGAAAGCATAGCGCGGCGACAGGGTTGGCTGCCAGCGCGAGGCCTTTGCGGCTCTGCTTGTTGGTATAAAAAACGATTCCCCTCGTATCGAAGTGTTTCATCAGGACGATGCGGACGCTGGGCGCGCCGTCAGCGTCAATGGTCGCAAGGCTCATGGCGTTGGGGTCATTTGGCTCTGAGGATTCGGCTTCGGCAAACCAGTCGGCAAACAGCGTAAACGGATCTGCGGGGGCGTCATCCGCTGTTTGAAGTGTTTTGATTATGTCTGTACTATTCATTTTTTAGTGGCTTTCATAAGGGTTTTATCTTATTTCCTCAGATAGAAAATTTAGCAAAGGGTTTTATATTTATCTACGTAAGAACTGTTGAACCCTTTTGAACCTTTTACCGCTTCGTTCGTTAATTTATAGGTCGAGCACCAAAGGAAAGTGAGACGAAAAATGAAAAAAGTTCTTTTAACTGCAATGCTTTGCGCTGGTCTGGCTCTTGCCGGCTGTAATACAACGCAGGGCTGGGGGCAGAAGCAAACGCTTGGTACAGGCGCAGGGGCCGTTGCCGGCGGTCTTCTTGGTTCGCAGGTTGGCAGTGGCTCCGGTCGTTTGTGGGCAACTGGCGCTGGCGTATTGCTTGGTGCTCTGGTCGGTAGCGAGATCGGTACGTCGCTGGATCGCGCTGACCGCATGTACATGGCGCAGGCGCAAAACCGTGTTTATAGCGCGCCGATCGGTGAAACCGTTACCTGGAATAATCCGGAATCAGGCCACCAGGGGACTTATACCGCTGTGCGTGACGGTACTTCTTCCACCGGCCGTTATTGCCGCGAATACCAGCAGACCGTAACTGTCGGTGGCCAGCAGCAAAGTGCATATGGCACGGCTTGCCAGCAGCCTGACGGTAGCTGGGAAATCGTCAACTAAGCCAAAAACGATTTAGGGTTTAATAAAAAGGCCGCAGAATTTGCGGCCTTTTTTTGTTGCTTGCTTGATTTTAAACTGTTTATTCGCCGCCTATTCGTTGTGGCCCGCACTTTCGCCGGTATCCTCGGCGGCTTTTTCTTTCTGGCGGGTTGTTTGCGCCGGGATGGTGCCGCGTTTGGTCGCGCCGCCAAGACCGGGGATCGAGAAATTATGTACAGGTGCTGGTGCTGCCGGTGCGGCGGCCAGCTCTGCTTCCGCTTTTGGCAGGCGCTGTCCGAGATTGGCGGCAAGTTCGTTGGCGGCATCGAGTTTTTGTTTATAGGCAGGCTCCTGCATGGTTTTGCCAACCGATTGTTGCAGCGTTTTTATGCTGTTAATGTCACCGCCTATATTCTGGATGTCTTTCATTGTTACCGCTTCGCCGCTTCGTTGCTGGCGAATGATGCGCTTGCCGAGCGTCTTCAGGTCGTCCCACGGCACGGCGTAGCGTTTGCTCTGAAATTCCTGACGGACATGATGTTCGGACAAATTACCTTCGCGGCGCGCCGTGTCATAAGCTACGCCGGCAGCTTGCAGGGCAGATGCGCACCAGCCGATTGTCTTGCCTTCGGTCAGGGCTGCGTTTTGCTGGTTGGCCATGGTGATAAACGGCACGGCGCTGTTTTGTTTCAGCCCTTGTGCGATAACGTCCTGAAATATCTGGTCGACGATTTTTTCGTGCAATGTCTCGTTGAACTCATTGTCGGCGAACGGGCTGTAATTCTCGCGGATTTTAACGATCGAGGTCGGCTCGATTGCGCCAAGTTCGGCGATCAGGTAACCAATCGCGCGGATATAGGTGTTCTGGCTGGTATTTATGGCGGCGCTGAGGATTTCTTCTTCGCTAAAGCCGCGCCATGCCATGTCCTGCGCCGGTTCGGCAAAGGCAAGCCAGTGTTTCATGCTGATCTCGTCATAGGTTTTGCTGACCTGCCGGGCGATTTTCAGGGCGTTCGGGATTTTACGTTTTTTGGACATGTGGTCCGGATCGGTCTGGCCAAGAGCGAATTCGGTGGCTTCCATACCAATGACAAAAGGGAAAAATTCCGGGCTGAATAGTGATCTTGTGTGAAGCGCCGCTTTGCCGCGGGCAAGGGCGATGCGTCTGGTGGCTTCCTTGTCACGGGTGAAGGCCGACATGGCGGCGCTGAATACATCGGCCTGAAGGTTAGCGCCGGCCAACTCAAGCGCATTGCGGCGGCGGATGATGACTTCGCGGGCGCCGCCTTTGCGGTTGCGCGGGTCGCTATGATATTCAACGGCATCAAGCGCATGCCACGCAAGGTGATAGGCCTGCCGTTTTGCGTCCTTTAAGCTGGCGAAATGATCCAGATTCATTGTGCAAAGGGCAAGGATAGAGTCACGTGTCGTTAGGCCGAAAAAGATATTCTGGCGCGCAACCGCTGTGCCGAGCAGCGCCGATTCCTCTGACTTGCGCGGCTTTTGCAGAAAATGCATGGCCGTTTCCGCTGCCGGGTGAGGCAGTATTTCCTGCGCGGCAAGGGCGAGGGCTTCGGTGCGCTGGCCACCATGGTGAACAATGAAATGGATTGAAAGGTTTTTTTGATACTCGCGGACTTCACGGGCTATCTGGTTGCAGGCATGGGCTGCCGTGTCGATCTGTAATGCCATTTTACCTGATTCCGTTCCGCGTTCCCCTTGGCAGGCTTTGTGAAAGCCCTAATTATTCCGGTACTTTACCACCGGTTGGTTAAGATTTTATCAAGGCGAATAATCACTTTTGCGCAGGGTGTGGGCGGCTTTGGCTGAATGTGCTATGCTTGCGCGCTGCGTTTGTAAGACTAGACCTGCGCGCGAAAATGTGTAGGATGCTTAAATTAGGCTGAGTGCCTTTGCATAATATTTCAAGGAACCAAGAAAAATGGGTGAAACAAATAAGATCATGGCCGGCAAAAAAGGCCTGGTGATGGGTGTCGCCAATGACCGTTCGATTGCCTGGGGCATTTCGAAACAGCTGGCGGATCAGGGCGCGGAACTGGCCTTTACTTATCAGGGCGACGCGCTGGAAAAGCGGGTGCGTCCGCTTGCTGAATCTGTCGGCTCCAGCATTTTGCTGCCTTGCGATGTCACGAGTGATGAAGATCTCGACAATGTTTTTGCGACTTTGCAGGAAAAATGGGGCGAGATTGATTTCGTCGTGCATGCGATCGCTTTTTCAGACAAGAGCGAGCTGGACGGGCTTTATCTGGATACCAGCCGTGATAATTTCCGCAAGACGATGGATATTTCGATTTATTCCTTCACTGCCGTTGCGCAGCGCGCCGCGCCGCTTATGACCGAAGGCGGCAGCCTTGTGACTCTGACCTATTACGGGGCGGAGCGGGTCATGCCGCATTATAATGTCATGGGCGTTGCCAAGGCCGGTCTGGAAGCATCGGTACGTTATCTGGCTTCTGATCTCGGCCCGCGCAATATCCGCGTTAATGCTATCTCTGCCGGTCCAATCAAGACACTGGCAGCCAGCGGTATCGGCGATTTTCGCTATATCCTGAAATGGAACGAGCTTAACTCTCCGCTGCGCCGTAACGTGACGATTGAAGATGTCGGCCGTTCTGGGCTGTTCCTGCTGTCTGACCTCGGCTCCGGCGTTACCGGTGAAGTACTGCATGTCGATAGCGGCTATCACACGGTCGGGATGGTGCAGGTTGATTCTGCTGCGGAAACGGCGGAACTTCTGAACTCTATCGCGCCGAAAGATAAATCCGAAGCGGCCTGATCGGGATTATGCTTATGATTAAAGCGCGCAGCCTTTCTGTCTTTTTTGTCATGGCAGGCTGCGCGTTTGTTTTTGGGCTTTCTTGTTCTGCCCATGCGCAGGAATACGAGCCGCCGCAAGAAGCGTTTGTCGATCTTCCTGATGACGCCGTTCTTGCAATTATGAAGGATGTGCGCGCCGCGCTGCCGAATGCAAAGATTTCCGCAACGGAAACGGTTGGCGAAGAAACCCCGGAAGAGCTTATTCGCCCTTTGCTAACGCCAGAGCAAGGTGAAATAGTGCTGGAGCGGGGGATTATCTCGGTAACGGCGGAATGGTGCGGACTGGATTGGGTCGGGCGCAGCTATACGCCGTTTATGGCCGACCAGCGGGCAAAAGGGCGCAGCCCGAAACAAATGGCCTATATCGGGATGTTGCATGGCTATTCCATGGGAATCATGCAGGAAAAGTTCGCCGAAGCGCAGTGCGGGCCGGAGCAGGTCGCGCGCGTTAGCTCTTACCTTTATCAATAACTGGAAGTCCTTAAGGCTGCGCTGACGGTGCGACGGCGGCCTTGTTTTCACGATAGGCTTGGCAGCTTTTAGCGTAGAGCATCCCACCGATTTTTGAGTTTTTGTAATTTCTCCGGATACGCTCTGTTTGCCAGTTCGTTATCAGCAAGCCTTGCTGTTTCATGTCTGCGCACATATTCCAGGCGCGGGCTAAAGCGGTAGGGTCGGAGTGGTTTTTCCCTGCAGGCCAGGCGGTTGCAAAGGCTTCGCGTAGTTCTCCGTACAGTTCGTCCTGTAGCGCCTCTGTTTCTAATTCTGTGCGCTTTTGACCTGTTAGTTTGCGTAGTGCCGCTCGCGCCCAGCGAACGCCTGCTAGTAGGTCATTACAGGCTGCAACGTCAATTACCACCGGCACGCCTTTGGGAAATTGCGGTAAAGAAAAGTAAGGCAAGTAACCGCCGTTGGCCTTACTGTCGTCCCAGAAGCTGA
Organism: uncultured Rhodospirillales bacterium; assembly: GCA_965369185.1. Classification (GTDB taxonomy): domain Bacteria; phylum Pseudomonadota; class Alphaproteobacteria; order Micavibrionales; family Micavibrionaceae; genus UM-FILTER-47-13. The sequence goes on along the minus strand of CBDUPU010000133.1, from coordinate 1,963 downwards.
TGTCATCGCGGTTCAAGAGGGAGCGCAGTCGCATAAGGTCGTCATAACTTATCGGCGAAGCCAAGCCGGGAAAAATCTCGGCCCGCATTAAACCGCAGTCGCGCTGGAAGAGCGGCTTTAGAATATGCGGGTGTGTTTTTGCCTGACCAGCAAAGTGTGGAGTAAGGCGAATGACACAGGCCGCATCATTTAGGAATGTAATCAGACCGCCTTCGGTTGCTTTGGTGTACTCTTTGCCTTGCCAGGTTTCCTGCGGCAAGGGCAGGCCGAGATTGTTGAAGAAGCTCTCAACCTGACGCGCGGTGGTTTTGTTAAAGTGTCCTTTGATGTAGCTCTTCATGCCCCTACATTACTTTACATATTCTGTACGCGCAAGAAAAAGCAGGGATAAGACCGGCTCTTGCTCTTACAGCTGCGCGTGTTGCGCAATTTCAGGCGCTGGGTATGGGGCGGGAGTAGCGGTTCTGGCGCGGTAGGCATGGCAGCGCGCGGCATAAAGCGTGCTGCCGGTGACAGCGTTTTTATAGTCATTTTCGATCCGGTCCGTCTGCCAGTTTGCAATCAGCAGACCTTGCTGTTTCATGTCCGCGCACATGTCCCAGGCACGGGCTAGAGCTGCGGGGTCGGACTGGTTTGCAGCTGCCGGCCATGCTGTTGCAAAGGCCTGTTTCAGGTCGCCGTATAGTTCGTCCTGGGCTGTCGCTGCAGGAAGGGGCTTTTTTTGCTCGTAAGTCATTTTACGCAGCAGGGCGCGGGCCCACCTGACGCCGGCTTTGATCTTTTCGCAAGCATCAACATCAATCACAACCGGGATGCCTTTGCGGAATTGCGGTAGCGTGTAATGGGGCAGGTAGCCGCAATTATCTTCATGATTGTCCCACAGCCTGATGTCGTCCCGATCAAGGGCGCGTTCCAGCCGTAGAAGGTCGTAGTAATTTACCGGGGAAATGACCCCGGGGTATAACTCGGCGCGTAGTTTGCCGCAATCGCGCTGGTAAAGGGGCTTTAGAATATGCGGATGCTCTTGCGAAACCCCGGCGGAATGTGGTGCGAGGCGGATGATGCAGGCCGAGTCATTCAGAAAAGTGATCAGGCCGCCTTCGCTGGCTTGTGTATATTCATTGCCTTGCGGTGTTTCTTGCGGCACGGGCAGGCCGAGATTTTCAAAAAAATCCTCAACCTTGTGCGCGGTGCTGCTGTTGAAGTGTGTTTTGATATAGCCTCTCATGTGGAGGATCTTACTTTACATATTCCTAATATGCAAGAGAAACCGGGGCGCCGTCTTATTTGGGCGCCGAGGGAGAGAATATCGCGTTTGATACCGGGTCGCTCCGCAAAAGTTCATGGTAGGCGGCGCTCCCTGATTTTGCGTTTTTGTACTCTTCTGGCATGCTGTTACTGTTCCAGCTATCGATCAGGACCTTCTGCTTTTTGTAGCGGGCGCATAAAGACCATGCCCGGGCCAGCCCTTTTTGATCGGAAGTCGGCGCGTTTTCTGGCCAGGCTTTGGCGAAGGCATGTGACAAGGGTGTGAAAATCTGACTGTGGTCGCTCGGCTCTCGCAGTAGCTTCTTTACCTGCTTAACGCATTTATTGAGCCGGTCAACCGCCCCCATATCGATAACAACCGGGATACCGTTCGGGCATTCTTTGGTTTTAACCGGAAGGTATCCCCCGTTATAAACAAGGTCGTCAAAGAGCTGGATTTTATCATTCCATAGCGTCTGGCCGAGCCATTTGATTTCCGTGTTCGTAATCGGCGATGCGACGCCCGGAAATATTTCCGCCCTTAATGCGCCGCAATTTCGTTTAAATAGCGGCTGTAAAATATTGGGGTGGTCGATCGTTGGAAAAGCTTTGTTGGAGGTCAGCCTGATGACACAGGCCGCCGGGTTTATAAAAATTATGAAGCCCTCATCATTGGTCGCGGTGTATTGAAACAGATCCTGCGGCATGGGCAGGC
>CBDUPU010000132.1:0-6852 GCA_965369185.1 uncultured Rhodospirillales bacterium | reverse complement strand
CGACAGACGGGATCATACCGCTGTCAATGGTGCGCAGGGTCGCAACACGCGTTGCTTCGGAGATATACGTAAGGCCGGCCATCTCGCCGATGATCTTTTTAACGCCTTCAAACTCACCCACCGGCATACCGAATTGCTTGCGTACGCGGCCGTATGCGCTGGAAATTTTGGTTGCCATTTTCATAGCGGCGACAGAGACGGACGGCAGGGAAATGCCGCGACCGACTGACAAGAGTGTCACCAGCATCGGCCAGCCTTTGCCAACGTTCTTCGCCCCGCCAACGACAAAATCTTCGACCGGCACTGTGATGCCGTCTTCGTCGCAGCGGATCGGGCCGTTCTGGAACGGTACACGCATTGCGTGGTGACGGTTGCCGATTTGCAGGCCCGGTGTATCACGTTTGACAAGCGCCACGGTAATGCCCGGCTCTTCGCCGTTACCGAGGATGTTGTCAGGGTCTTTAACATTAACAGCAAGGCCGATCAGCGTGGCGATCGGTGCCAGCGTAATGTAGCGCTTGTTAAGATTTGTAATGTGCAGATACGGCTGGCCGTTTTCGTCTTTCTTGACGACGCCGGTCGTTTCAATAGCAGTGGCATCAGAGCCGACATTTGGTTCGGTCAGGCCAAAGCAAGGAATTTCCTTGCCTTCGGCAAGACGCGGCAGCCAATGGTCTTTTTGTTCTTCGGTGCCGTAATGCAGGATGAGCTCAGCCGGTCCGAGTGAGTTCGGCACCATGACGTTAATGGCGGCTGTGAAGTTACGGCTGCCCAGCTTCTGTACGACCATCGAATGCGCCAAAGCTGAAAAGCCTAGGCCGCCATATTCTTTCGGGATGATCATACCGAGGAATTTTTTCTCTTTGATAAAGTCCCAAGCGGCTTGTGGGATGTCCTGCTCTTTGCTTTCAAAAACAGCGTAATCGTCGATCAGCTTGCAAAGCTCCTCTACCGGGCCTTCGAGGAACGCGACTTCTTCTTCGCTCAGGCGGTGCTTTTCGCGGGAGTACAGTTTTTGCCAGTCAATTTTACCGGCGTATATGTCGCCTTCAATGCCGACATCACCGATCTCCAGCACCTGCTTTTCTGTTTCCGAGACGTTCGGGCTCATTGCCTTGAACGTTTTCAGAAGCTTGCCTTTAAGCAGAGGTTTGAGAAGGTTGATAAACGGATGCACCGAATCGTAAGCGAGTTTCATTATAGCCTCCCGGTTTGCTGTTTTTATGACTATTTAGACTAGCGGGCAGCATATTTCAAATTTCGGGGGTGTCAAGGTAATATAGAAACTAGGCCACGGTATTAATGTGGGTGTCGGGGTGCTCGTCTTTCTCGGCAGCAAGGGACTTTTCAAGGAGGTGACGGATTTGATTGTAAATGCTCGGCGGGATGCGTTCTTCGTCCTCGAAATGCGCCTGAAACTCTTCGACCAGATCCTTGAAGCTTTTGGCGGTAGTGCTAAACGTTTCAAGCAGTTCAGCCTCTGCGGGCTCTGTTAGGGAGGCAATCTCCTCGCCAGCACCCGCAAGCCCGGAACCGGCATGCGTGATTTGGGCTGCAAATGCCTCCCGATCGGCAGGCGTCGCCTCATGAACGCGTTCGCGCAGCGCTTGTAGCGTTTCGTCAATCTTCTCTAGCCGGCTTTGAGGTGATAACGATTGCTGCGCGGCCAGATCCCCCCGGCCCTGATGCAGAGTTGCAGGTTTTTGGTGATCGTTCCTGAGGCGCGCCCGCGCTTCGGAAGAAAGACTCACCTGGTCGGCCTGTTCGTGAAAACCGCCTGAAGAAGAAACCCGGCTGCTTGGTGCAGAATCTTTGTCCGACAATAAAACAGCGCCGTCCTTACCGGACAGCGCGCCAGCTGCAATATTATTTTTCAAAGCTGTTTTTACGCCAGCATCCATGGTGTTTCATCCTGAAACGAGCCCTTTCATCCTGAAAAGGCCAGGTTAGACTTTCCTCAATTCCAGCATACGAAAGAAAGGTAAAGAAAGGGTTAGTACCCAGCAGGCATGAGTTATCCCGTTAAGTGTCTGCCAGGGCGTCTTCAATCGTGCGCAGCAGCACGTCAAAGTCCAGCGGCTTTTCAAGATATGCCGTAGGCTTTAACGGGTAAACGGCAGCACGGTCACGCTGGTCTGTAAGCGCCGTGAGGAAAATAAAGGGGACATGTTTGTACTGCGGAAACACCCCCCGGATACGCTCCAGAAGCTCGTAGCCTGTCATGGCAGGCATGGCGCGGTCGCATATAATAAGGTCCGGCTCAAAGCTCTGCAGTTTTTCCAGCCCCTCAATACCGTTGCCGGCAGTGATGACTTTGTACCCTTCATCAACCAGAGTTTCCTGCATCATTTCGGCGAGCGGTGCTTCGTCCTCGACAACAAGGATGGTTTTTTTACGGGCGGTTGCCTGTGTCTTCATGATCTGGCGCTCCATTGTGTTCCGGGCTATGTTTCAGGGGCAGCGACACTTCAAATCTGGTTCCCTGCCCGATTGTGCTTTCTACGTTAATCGTTCCATGGTGCAGCTGCACAAGTTCCTTTACAAGGTTTAACCCGATACCTGTGCCGGGCGTTCCACTAGCAACTGTCGAGCGGTAATAACGGTCAAATATGGCCCCTATTTCATTCGCAGGAATGCCGATGCCATTATCGGTAAATGTTATTTTTACGGCGTCATTTTCCTGCCAGCCTTTGACTTCAATATGCGGGCTCTCGCGGGTGAATTTTACAGCGTTGGACAGAAGGTTACCAATCACAAGCGTTATGAGCTTGCGGTCAAGTGTCACAGGTTCTGAAAGGGCATCAACGTCCCATGTGATTCTATGGTCCGTGTAAAGGTCGCTATGTTCTGCGCAGAGTTCGGAAATCAGCTTTTGAAGATTTACCGGCTCCGGCATGAGTTCTAGCTTTCCTGTCTTCAGCATATTGGACGACAGGACGCCCTCCATCATATTGACAAGACGCGACACGGCGCTGCGGATTGTGCGGGTTTTCCTGTTTACATCTTCCGGCGTGACCGTCGCCGCGCGCCGCTGCAGGATCTGGGCGTTACCGTCAATGATGGTCAGAGGGGTACGGAATTCGTGCGATACCATATTGATAAATTGCTTTTGGATGCTGCTAGCTTCCTTTTCCTTATCAAGTGTATCGGCGAGCCGTTCCGATTGCTCCTCCAGTTCCAGCTGCTGTTTTTTGTATGTCGTTATATCGGCAGTGGTCACAATCGAGCCTTGCCCGTCGGGAAGTTTTTTTGCCTTCACATACCAGAAGCGTCCATCATCTGTACGGTATTCTGCCTGTCCCTCCAGCGTGCTCCAGAACTGCTTCATGAGCTGATAGCGCGGGCTGTCCGGTGATACGCCCTCTTCTTCCGTGCACATTTTAAAAGCATCCATAACGTCAAGGCCACGAACCAGCTTAGGTCCGCTTTGCGGGTAGGCGTTGCGGTAATGCTCGCTTACGAAAAAGAGTTTGTTGTTCTGGTCAAAGACAATAAAGGCGTCCGGACTGGCCGCGAGGGCGGCCTTAAATCGCCGGTACTCTTCCTGCTGAATGCGGTTCTCGAGGTTGGTATAGCCTTTCTCAACGCGGTTGAGCAGCACTTGACGAAAATCCGGATAGTCCATGAAAGCAAAATTAAATATCGCATCATAGCCGGCGGCGAGTATTTTCATGCGCTCTTCCGGTCCGGAATCTTCGGTTACGGCAATAATATTTGCGACAACACGTGGATTTTGGCTTATGTGCCGCGCCAAATTAAGATTTTTATCAGCGGCACCGCAGAGCTTGACGAGAATGATGACAGCATCGGATGAAATCTCGTCGAGTTCGTTGGTATCCTTGACGTTCGCGAGCTTTAAATCACGTCCGGAAAGCAGCGTCCATACTGTTTTTGTGAGGCGCTGGGAGTGGTCGTCGCCAAAAATTGCGACATATGGTTTACGTTCTGCTTTTACTTGCGGCATAATTATAGTATTAACCCCCGCAGATGATCGCAGATAATGGTTAGCATTTTCTTGACACTGTTGTGCGGTTGTGTATATATCTCACGTTCTTAAATTCGGGAAACACTAGGTAAAGAAGATGTTTGCAGTAATTCGCACGGGCGGCAAGCAATATAAAGTCGCCAAAGATGACAAAATCAGCGTTGAAAAGCTGGAGGCCAAAGAAGGCGCTTCTGTTGACGTTGAAGTCCTTTATGCCGAAGGCGGTAAAAAAGCCACGGTGAAAGCTAAAGTTCTTGAGCACAAGAAAGACCCGAAGGTCGTTATCTTCAAGAAAAAGCGTCGCCAGAACTATCGCCGCACCAAAGGTCACAGACAGGATCGTACCGTCCTGCAGATTACTGACGTTAAAGCAGCTTGATAGGAGTATTATAGATGGCACATAAAAAAGCAGGTGGTAGCTCCCGTAACGGTCGCGACTCAGCTGGTCGCCGCCTTGGCGTAAAAGTTTACGGTGGTCAGGTTGCATCCGCAGGTAACATCATTGTTCGCCAGCGTGGCACGAAATTCCACCCGGGCACGAATGTCGGTATTGGTAAAGACCACACGATTTTCGCTCTGGTTGACGGTCAGGTTCGTTTTTCGATGGGCCGCAACGGTCGCCAGATGGTCAATATCGATCCGGCCAATGACGGCGCTGCCAAAGCAGCAGAATAAGGCCAAGACCTTACAGTTTTAGTAAAGGGGAAAGGTTGGCCTTTCCCCTTTTATTTTGGAAAAACCATGAAATTTCTCGATCAGGCAAAAATCTACGTCAAAAGCGGCAGCGGCGGTCCCGGTGCTGTAAGTTTTCGTCGTGAGAAATATATTGAATTTGGCGGCCCTAATGGCGGCAATGGCGGTAAAGGCGGCGATGTTATTTTTGAAGTCGCGAACAGCCTCAATACCCTGATCGATTTCCGTTATCAGCAGCACTTCAAGGCCGAAAACGGTCAGAACGGTATGGGCAGAGACCGCACCGGCGCGAATGGTGCGGACGTTATCATCAAGGTGCCGACCGGTACCGAAATACTGGATGAGGACAAAGAAACCGTACTTGCCGACCTGACAGAGCCCGGGCAGCGTTTCCGATTTCTACGCGGTGGTGACGGCGGTTTTGGTAACGCGCATTACAAAAGCGCGACCAATCAGGCGCCCCGTAAATCCACGCCGGGCTGGCCGGGTGAAGAGCGTGCTATATGGCTGCGCCTGAAACTAATTGCCGATGCCGGCCTGGTCGGGCTTCCCAATGCCGGGAAGTCGACTTTTCTGGCAGCCGTGTCGCGCGCAAAGCCAAAGATCGCGGATTATCCATTTACTACGCTGCACCCCAACCTTGGTATTGCCAAGGCCGGTGATGTTGATTTCGTATTAGCGGACATTCCCGGTTTGATCGAGGGCGCGCATGAAGGCAAAGGTCTGGGCGACCGTTTCCTCGGTCATGTCGAGCGCACTTCGGTACTGTTGCACCTTGTCGATATTACGCAGGACGACCCGGCGGAGGCCTATCGTACGATCCGGGCAGAGCTTGAGGAATACGGCCATGGTCTTACATCCAAGCCGGAAATCATCGCTCTGACCAAATGCGATGCGATCGGATCGGAGTTGACGGAAGATCAGGCGAAGATTTTTGAAAAGGAAACCGGCAAAAAGACGTTCAGGATTTCGTCTGTCGCCGGCCAGAATGTTGATCCTGTTCTGTTTGCGCTTGCCAAAGAGATTCATGAAGACCGTCAAAGGCGCGCCGAGGAAGCCGAGCTGTCCTCTTCTGCGCTTGAATAGTTTTCAAACTGTCTTCTTGTTGCGAAACGCGCGCCAGCTATCCCGGGTTATTTCCCAGACTTCCGATTCATTGTCGCAGCGATGCTCGATTTTTTCTGTTCTTAGGTAGCGCGCGCCTGTCTTTTCTTTGACGCGGCGCGATGCCGCGTTGCTTCTTACATTTGTTACAATCATGCTGTCGATACCAAGGTCCAGAAACAGGTAATCCTGTACGGCCATAACAGCTTCTGACATGTATCCTTTGCCCCAGAACGGCTCACCCAGCCAAAATCCGCGATTGCCTTCCTTGTCCGGTTCGTAGCGATAATCGATGACGCCAATCAGGCCGTGGTCCTGAGCATTCTTGATATGAATTCCCCATATATGAGCCTTGCCATCACACATCGCAGGTAAAGCAATGTCCCTAAGAAACGCTTCAGCGCCGTCTTGCGGATACGGCCAAGGGGCCGTCAAGGACAAGTTTTTTATGATATTCCAGTTGTTGAAATACTTCTGGATAGCGGGGGCATCATCCAGCGATACAGGGCGCAAAATCAGTCGCTTCGTTTCCAGAATTGGTGTTTTCATAGGCATAGATTACAGGCATACTACGTGCCAGACAAACAGGAATGGACTCATGCGAACAGACACACCCAAAACGATTTACCTTAAAAATTACGAAAAGCCGCATTATCAGATTGACCATGTCGATATGGTCTTCAAAATTTTTGACGAGCATACGTTGGTAAAGACGACCACCAAGGTGACGAGGCAGGCTCATGGTGAGGGGCAACCTATTGTCTGGAACGGCGAGCATTTGATTTTGCGCTCTGTCAAGCTGGACGGCGCATTGCTGCATGACGGGGATGATTACCGCATTGATGAAAAGCTGCTGACGATAAACGCGCCGTCACAGGCAGAATTCACGCTTGAGATCGAAACGGAGATTGACCCGGCGTCTAATACAAGGCTCGAGGGACTTTACAAGTCAGGCGGAAACTGGTGCACGCAGTGCGAAGCTGAAGGGTTCCGTACAATCACATATTTCCCTGACAGGCCTGATGTTATGGCGACTTTTACTGTCCGGGTCGAGGGTGACAAAGACAAGT
>CBDUPU010000131.1:0-6928 GCA_965369185.1 uncultured Rhodospirillales bacterium | reverse complement strand
CGTCCGGTAATATCGATAATTGCACTCATAGAAGCCCTCACATGTGAAAATTAAACAAAGCTGCGCGTCCTTTTTAAGCCATTCGAAACGCCTTTAAAAGAGACAAAGTTATGCCGCAAGCGCGTATCGTCAAGCGATCTCGACCAGATCCATAGCCTTGACAACATCGTCAATCGCCTTGGCCTGCGCCAAAAACGGCTCCAGCTTGTCAAACGGCAGCGCAGATGGCCCGTCGCACTTTGCCTTATCGGGATCCTCATACGCCTCGATAAAGATCCCGGCAACCCCGATCGCCAGCACCGCGCGCGTCAGATCAGGTACAAGCGCCCGCCTCCCGCCGGAAGCCGCACTGCCCGGCAACCGCATCTGCGATGCATGGACCGTATCGCAAATAATCGGCGCATCGCCGGTCATTTCCTTCATTACGCCAAACGCCATCGGATCGACCACCAGATTATCATAGCCAAAATTATGGCCGCGCTCGCAGATGATGACCTGCTCGTTCCCGCACTCGGCGAACTTGTCGATGATATTGCCGATCTGGTAAGGCGACAGGAATTGCGGTTTCTTGACGTTGATCACCGCACCGGTCTTCGCCATTGCCGCCACAAGATCAGTCTGGCGCGCCAGAAACGCAGGAAGCTGGATCACATCAACCACATCAGCAACCGGCTGGCACTGATCCTGCTCATGAACATCGGTAATAATCGGCACACCGAACTCTTCCTTGACCTTGCGGAAAATGCGCAAGCCCTCGTCCAGCCCGACACCGCGGAAACTGTGAATGCTCGAACGGTTGGCCTTGTCAAAGCTCGCCTTGAAAATATAGGGAATGCCCAGCTTGTCGGTAATGGTCTTGTAAACCTCCACCGCTTTCAGCGTGATCGCTTCATTCTCAAGCACGTTAAGGCCGCCAAACACGACAAAAGGCTTGTCATTGGCAACTTCAATATTTCCGATTTGTACGGTTTTCATGGAAGATTCTCCGGTTGTGGCTGCTGGTAAAAAACCACGCCGAACGGCGAACGGCAAGCGTTAATTACAAACGAAGCGCCGCGCGCTCGGCTGGGGACATATTCTGGCGAATATAATCTTCATCCGGCCCTTCGTAACTGATGCGCACAAATGTACGTACGCCGCTTTCCGTGACCGGCATGGTTTTGTGCCACGTATAATTCGTCAACAGACACACATCATAGGGCGCGGCCTGCACGGCCTCCTCCGGCTTTTGCTGAAGCTCGTTAAAAGCATCACTCAGACGGCGGCGCTGTATCATGGTCGGCGAACGATCGCAGGCCACATACACATGATCGACAACCGGACGGCTGCGAAACAGATCATTGCGGTCAGTATGCCAACTTTGCAACCCCACCTGATGCGCCCCCTTGGCAAGCTCGGACTGCCGTATTGTCAGAAGACAGCGCTTATGCACAAGCATTGCACTGTGCGCCGCCTCAAACGCCGCAACCAGCCTGATAATTTCATCAAACTGCGCATAGGCCGCGGGATAGCGATGCACCAGAGTACCCGCATCCTTGATCACATGCTCATTCACAAAAAGATGATTATGCGCAGAAAACGCCGCGCGGTCGGCCAGCGTTGCCAGCGTCACCCCGCCTTCTCCGCCCGCTAACCGGCGGTGCTGGAAATCCTGCTCAAAAGAAACATCATCAGGCGCAGGCATGTCTGCCGCCAAACCCTCGTCCGGTGTAAATTCGATCCATCGCACAGATGTTGCCATAACTTTCTCCCCTTTGCAGGGAAGAAAGCACAGTTACAACTTTACTGTAAAGAAAATAAGGCGGCCTTAAACCAGTCGGCTCTGCTCAAGCGCTGCATGAACAAAAGACACGAACAGCGGATGCGGATCAAAAGGCTTGGACTTCAGTTCCGGGTGGAACTGTACGCCGATAAACCACGGATGGTCTTTATACTCGACGATCTCCGGCAGCTTTCCGTCCGGTGACATACCGGAGAAAATCAGGCCTTTTTGCTCAAGCGTGTCCTTGAAGTTGATATTCACTTCATAACGGTGACGGTGACGCTCGCTAATGTCAGACGATCCGTAAATATCGGCAACCCGGCTACCAGCCTTCAAAGCAGCAGGATACGCACCAAGACGCATCGTTCCGCCAAGATCACCGGCCGCGTGACGCGCCTCGACCTCTTCGCCGCGCTGCCATTCGGTCATCAGACCAACAACAGCATCATCGCAGGGGCCGAACTCCGTTGAATTCGCCTTCTCATAGCCGGCAAGACTTCTCGCGGCTTCAATAACAGCCATTTGCATGCCAAAACAGATACCGAAATACGGCACCTTGTGCTCACGCGCAAAACGCGCAGCCTGAATCTTTCCTTCCGCCCCGCGCTCGCCAAAGCCACCCGGAACCAGAATGCCGTCAACGCCTTCAAGACGTGACGCGGGATTGTCCTGCTCGAAAATGGTCGCTTCGATATATTCGATATCAACACCGACATTATTGGCAATCCCGCCATGAACAAGCGCCTCATTCAAAGACTTATAGCTGTCATTCAGGTTGGTGTACTTGCCGACAACCGCGATCTTAACCCGGCTTTCCGGCTCCTTGATACGGTGAACAATGTCCTGCCACACCGTCAAATCCGGTGTTTTTGCATCTTTAATACCGAACGCGTCCAGTACCTGGTCGTCCAGACCTTCGGCATGATAGCTCAGCGGCACTTCGTAAATCGTTTTGACATCCAGCGCCGGAATGACCTTTTCTTCATCGATATTACAGAACAAGGCAATTTTACGCAGCTCGTCCTTTTCAATATCGCGATCAGCACGGCACAGCAAAATGCGCGGACGGATACCGACACTCATAAGCTCTTTAACCGAATGCTGTGTCGGCTTGGTCTTCAGTTCGCCCGCGGCAGGAATATAAGGCAGCAGCGTAACATGCAGGAACAAAGCGCGGTCGCGGCCGACTTCATTACCGAACTGACGGATCGCCTCAAGGAACGGCAGGCTTTCAATATCGCCAACCGTACCGCCGATCTCACACAGGACAAAATCCGCCGTACCGTCTTTGGCGCGGATAAAGTCTTTAATTTCATCGGTAATGTGCGGAATAACCTGAATGGTCGCGCCCAGATAATCGCCGCGACGCTCACGCGCCAGCACATTGGTATAAATCCGGCCGGTCGTGATGTTGTCTGATTGCTCGGCAGGGCGCCCGGTAAAGCGCTCATAGTGGCCAAGATCGAGGTCGGTTTCGGCGCCATCGTCCGTCACATAGACTTCGCCATGCTGGAACGGGCTCATCGTGCCGGGATCGACGTTCAGGTAAGGGTCTAGCTTGCACAGGCGGACCGAATAACCACGGGCCTGTAATAACGCGCCAAGAGCAGCGGAGCCGAGGCCTTTCCCCAAAGAGGAAACCACGCCGCCGGTAATAAAAACAAAACGTGTCATTGTATTAAAGTTTACTCCACAGGAACTGAAGGCCGCTCAGCAGGTACGGGGGCCGCAGGAACTTCAGAAGTCGGCACTCCCGCCGCATCTTCACTCATCATATTGGTCTGCACAGGCATATTGTCCAGTTCATCCAGAATACTGCCGCCATTACTATGGGTACCGGCAAGAATACCGAGGATAAGGCTGGTTACAAAAAAGCACGCCGCACAAAAGGCCGTTGCCTTGGTTAGCGCGTTCGCCGTTTGACCGGCCGTTGCGAGGCCGCCAAGACCGCCGCCACCGCCGCCGATCCCGAGACCGCCGCCTTCAGAGCGTTGCAACAGCACCAGACCAATAATAGCCAGCGCCAAAATAAGGTGTATGACCAGAACGACGTGTTCCATTGTTTTATACTGCCTTTGCGATTCCTAAAAATTGTTCGGCTTTAAGGCTGGCGCCTCCAATCAGCGCACCGTCGACATTTTCGACGGCAAACAGCAAAGCCGCATTATCCGGCTTGACCGAACCGCCGTACAATATGCGTATCTGTGCATAATCTGCAAGGTTTTCTTGCAGTTTTTCCCGTATAAAAGCGTGCATTGCCTTCACGTCTTCCGGTGTCGCGCTCTTACCGGTGCCAATCGCCCAGACCGGCTCGTATGCAATGACAAGGTTATCGGCGTTGCTGCCGTCCGGGATTGATTCGCTCAGCTGGGTCGCGACAACATCGAACTCCCGCCCCTCTTCACGCTCGGATTCCAGTTCCCCGACACATATAATAGCGCGCAAACCGTGCATATGGGCGCGTGACGCTTTCTCACTGATCAGGCCGCTGCTCTCTTTGTGGCGGGTACGGCGCTCGGAATGGCCAAGAATAACGTATTCACAGCCCGTATCTTTTAACATTTCCGCCGAAATATCTCCGGTATAGGCGCCGTTTTCGCTGGCGGCGCAATCCTGACCGCCAAGATCGACACTCATCTGCCCCTGATCGATTTTGTCCTTTACGACATGCAAATATGCGGCTGGCGGGCAGACCAGAAAATCGCACTTTTCAAGTACATCCGCGGATAACCCTGCCCCGATCTCATCCATCAGGCGTGATGACCCGGCATTGCTGCCATTCATTTTCCAGTTACCGGCGATCAATTTTTTCATCTGCATGTCTCCTTATTCGGGACAAACAGTATCATTATAAACCAGAATTTCAATCACCTGTTGCCCGGCAAAGCCGCGCGCTTTATATTGCCTCTGAATTAAAAAGCGTTAGGGGTTATTCAGACATGCTCAATGCAATGCGCGAAGGCGCGAAATCAGGAATTATGAAGTTCATCCTGTTCGGGTTCATGGTACTCGCAGTCGGCGGCCTTGTCCTTATGGATGTTGGCGGCGTATTTCGCGGCGGCGTCACCAGCACCTCCGTTGCCAAGATTGACGGCAATGAGCTGTCTATCATACGCTTTGACCGTATGCTCCGCCGCATTCTCGCCAATCAGGGTCTGGATGTCGAAACCGCATATAAGCTCGGTTTCATCAATCAGGTTCTGGCCGGTGAAGTGAACAACAACCTGATCCAGCGCGCTGCTGCCGATATGGGGCTGCAGGTCGGTGATCAGGCCGTATTGAAACAGGTCAACTCACTTGTAGAGCCTTTCCTGACAGATGAGATTGATCGCCGCACCGCGCTGCAACGCATCCTGCAAATGCAAGGGATGAGCGAAGCCGAATTTATCGGCATGATCAAGGCGCAGATGACCAACACGCTGCTGACCAACACTATCCAGATCGGCACAAACGTTCCTCCTGCCGGTGAAGCGGCTGACATTTACCAGTACCGTAACGAACAGCGCACGGTAAAAACCGTCTTCCTGCCTCATAGCGGCATCAAGGAAGTTGACGAACCTGCCGAAGAAAACCTGCTGTCTTTCTATCAGGCTGGGCAGGAAAAATACGCAATCCCGGAAACCCGCAGCTTCACCGTCGCAATTCTCGACCACGAACAACTGCAAAAAACAATGGACGTATCCGAAGAGGAACTGCGCTCCATTTACGACCGTGACATTGACACCTACACCCTGCCGGAGCGCCGGGTGCTGGAACAGGTGATCATTGACAATCAGGCCACCGCCACCGGTATCGTCAACCGGGTCAAAGATGGCGCCAGCCTGAAAGCCGCCGTTAAATCGGAAACAGAAAGCGAAGACGCTTATCTCGGCGCAGAAACCTTTGAACAGCAAGGCCTGCTGGAAGACATTTCCGGCCCCGTATTCGAGGCGCAAAAAGGCGACATTGTCGGCCCGCTGGAATCAGCTCTCGGCTGGCACGTCTTTGTGGTCAGCGACATTCTCGAACCGTCTGTAAAACCCTTTGAAGATGTCAAAGCAGGCCTGCGCAAGGAGCTTCTTGAAACCCGCCTGATGGACGAAATGTATGCAGCAGCCGCCGCGATCGATGACGCCCTTGCCGGCGGCTCTTCACTCGAGGACGTTGCTAAAAACATGGGCCTGTCCACAAAACAGTACGGCCCCGTCAAAGCAGACGGCTCGACACAGGACAATAAAGACGGCGTAAAAGATTTTGACGCGGACGCCGCCTATATCACCGAAATCGTATTTGACCTTGGCGAAGGCGAAACATCGCCGGTAACGGAACTGGCTGACGGCCGCTATGCCGCCATCCGCGTCAATGCGATCAACGAAAAGTCCTACAAGCCCTTTGAAGAGGTCAAAGAAGATCTGCGCAAAACCTGGATTCAGGACCAGAAAGAGGTCGCCAACAAACTGCGCACCGAAGACGCGCAGCGCGCCCTGACCATGGGTGAAGCCGACCTTGAAAAAATCGCCGCGGATAACGGCGCGACCGTCAAGACATACAAGCTTGTTCGTTCCGAAGACGCTCCTGCCCCGCTGAATAATCAGGCGCGCAACATGTTCTTCTATCTTGAACAAGGCAAGAGCGGCGCTGCCACGGCAGATGGCGGCTTCATCATCGGCCAGGTCGAATCCATCACCCTGCCCGACACGGCCAAGCTGGAACAGGAAGAAGTCGCCCCGGTCATGCAGGTCGTGCAGCAAAGCAACCAGCAGGAATTCATGGAATTCTACATGCGCCGCCTGCACAATAGCTACGATGTGAAGATCAATCAGCGCCTGATCGATTCGACCTACGGCCCTGCCGCAGGGTTTTAGAAAGGGCTTGAAGATATAGCGATGGACACGCTCCCGGATTTTGAAACCTTCGCCGATAACTTCAATGCTGGAAAAAGCCAGCTCGTCTGGCAGTGGGCCGTTGCGGATCTGGAAACGCCGGTATCGGCCTACCTGAAACTCTGCCACGACCAGCCCTATAGCTTCCTGCTGGAATCCGTCGAAGGCGGCGCGGTGCTTGGCCGTTACTCCGCAATCGGCCTGAAACCCGATTTCACATGGCGCTACCCCGAAGACGCAAAGAGCGACAGCGCCCTTGACGAGCTTAAACAGCACGTCAATGACAGCCGCATCGATGTGATCG
>CBDUPU010000130.1:0-6949 GCA_965369185.1 uncultured Rhodospirillales bacterium | reverse complement strand
CATACGGCGACCGCCACGACCACGGCCACGGCCGCGCCCTCTGTTACCGCTATTATTACGGCCGCCGCGTTGCTTGCGGTTGCCGATATTGTCGCCTTCTTCTTCGCTATCTTCCGCAGCTACGGCGTCTGTCTCGCCATCCGCTTCACTTTCGGCAGTATCAGAAGCAGAAGCATCAGTCCCTTCTTCCTCGTCCTCATCTTCATCATCATGCAGGTCTTCTTCGGCAGCGTCATCTGCATCGGCGTCTTCATCTTCGCCTTCATCCTCTTCCTCGCTGTCCTCGGCCTCTTCGGCAGCGCGGCGCGCTTCCATCTCGCGCTCCTGCTCGGCCAGAATGGCTTCGCGGTCGGCAATCGGGATCCGGTAGTAATCAGGATGAATTTCGGTGAAGGGCAGGAAGCCGTGTCGGTTGCCGCCAAAATTTACAAACGCCGCTTGCAGCGACGGCTCGACCCGCGTGACCTTGGCCAGAAAGATACTGCCTTTAAGCTGTTTACGGACCTGGCTTTCATAATCGAAATCCACGAGGCGGTTACTATCGACCACCGCAACCCGTGTTTCTTCCGAATGGGTCGCGTCGATAAGCATTTTCTTTGTCATGTTAAACTCCTAAATGTACTGCCTGCCGCCAGCAGTTTTTCCGCACGCGACGATGCGGAATTCTGCGGCGCAAGGCGCATAATTCCAAAACTACAGTCCTGATTTTCCGGCCAAGAGGTTGGATGCTCGCAACGGTTTGTAGTTTGACAAATCAAAAACAAGCCTGCACTTACACGTGCCAACGCCGGTCGGGAAAGCCGAAAAACAAGACCTTCCTGTCCGTTGCAACTAGCGAAACCTGATTCCTAGAAAGTCCACTATATGCTAAAGCCACAACGGGTCGCATGGCAGACAATACAACCACTTATCCAAACCAGCAACAAAAAAGTGATACCGTATTGCAACCTTTCACATACAATTATCTAGGCCGATAAAGACCTGAAAACAACCGCAAAAACCGGGGATACCGCGCCGACACGACCAAGAGCGATTGATACGCTTCCATACTTTGTTATATTATGCTAAGAGTATCGGCCTTTCAGGCATGGCGTTTGGGGACTATTGCAATTGAAATCTAGTTTTTGTCACAGGCTTTTCGCTTTGATCGTCTTGTTCGGTCTGGTCTTATCGGCCGCACCGGCGATGGCGCTGACCGTCAAAGACGTCAGAATCGGCCTGCACCCCGACAAAACCCGCATCGTCGTCGATCTGAGCGAAATGTCAAAGTTCCGCACTTTTGTCCTTGCCGACCCTTACCGGCTGGTGATCGATTTCCCTGCCTTTGACTGGCAAGTCGGCAAAATCAGCAACCCGAAAGCAAGCTCTGTCGCCTCGGTACGCCAGGGCGCCTTGCAGCCCGGTATTTCCCGCATTGTCGTTGACCTGAAAGATCCGGTCGTCATCAAAAGCGCATTCCTGCTGCGCGCGGGAAAAGGCTCCTCCGACCGCCTCGTCCTTGACTTCAGCCGCACCACGGCAGAACAGTTCGCCCGCGACAAAGGCCGCATCCACGGCCTGCTGCAGGTCGATGAAACACCGGTCGCCAGTGCCGCCGCCCGGTCCCAAAATTATTCAAACGCGGCACCGCCAGCCGCAACGACGCCGCCACCACAAGAAACAAGCCGTGCCGTGCCGGCAGCCATTGGCAGCGGTATGGCCCTGCCCGGACGCAAACCAGTCACAGCACCGCCGGCGGCAAAGCGCAAATACGTCATCATTATCGACCCCGGCCATGGCGGCGTTGATCCCGGCGCACTAGGCGCCAACGGCGCATTTGAAAAACACGTCACGCTGGCCCTTGGCAAAGAGCTGAAACGCCAGCTAGAAAGCACAGGCCGTTACGAAGTCCACCTGACCCGCGACCGCGATATTTATCTGCGCCTTTATCAGCGCGTTGATATTGCCCGTAAAAGTAACGCCGACCTGTTTATCTCTCTGCACGCGGATTCCATCGGCAAACCCAGCGTTCACGGCGCATCGGTTTATACTCTTTCGGAAAAAGCATCCGACAGCCAGACCGCAAAACTGGCAGAACGCGAGAACAAGGCCGACATTATCGCCGGCACAGACCTCAGCCATGAAGACCAGCAAGTCGCCAATATCCTGATCGACCTTGCCATGCGTGACACGATGAACCAGTCAAAATTCTTTGCGAATACGGTCGTTGATACCATGCAGGGCAATGGCCTCAAGACACTGGAAAGCCCGCACCGCTTCGCCGGGTTTGCCGTCCTCAAGGCACCGGACGTTCCCTCGGTACTGATCGAAACCGGCTTTATGTCGAACAAAAAGGAAGCCCAGCTTCTATCCAGCGCCGAATACCGCGCAAAGATCGCCCGCGCCATCGCCGCAGGCATTGACGCTTATTTTGATAAAGTCGGTCGCAACAACCGCATCTAGCACCCCACGCCCGATTATCGACAAGCCAAGTTAAAAACCTGAAAGAAAATAAAAAATTTTTGAAAAACTATGTTCAAGACCCCTTGAGTTGTGTATAAAAAGAGGATAGGTTTTGCCCGTTTCGGGCATTTGTATTATGTGATACTTTCAACCCTGAAGCGGAAGAGGAAAGAAAATGAAAAAACTAATCACGACCCTGATGATCGGTTCGGCAATGGCCCTGACAGCTTGCGCCAACACCACAAGCGAAGCAGATTACAGCTACGAAGCAAACGCTCCGTACGCTTCTGAGCGCACCGTCGGCGCCAAAGAAGAAGCAGCAAAGCCGCAGGCTGAGCGCGTATTTGAAAGCCGTCAGCGCAAGTAAGACGTTTTCAGAATAAATTGAAAAAGCTGCTTTTTAAATAAAGCAGCTTTTTTTATATTGGTGAGACATATAGGATATACTTAAAGCATATACTTTAGGGTCATACTCCAAATGCTAAATATTATAACCATCATCCTGTTCGTACTTGTCAATGTGGCCGGTTTTTACACCACGCCGATTGTTGGCAACGTTGCTATCAAGCTCGGATTTTTTCCGTCCCTGCCGGTCGGTGAACACATGGAATATTTCAAATTCATGTATTTCGGCGGCGGCCAATGGGTCTGGATCATCAGCGCCATTGCCAGCATCGGCTATTTCTTTGCCCGTGACGGGCTTAAAAACTGGCTTCTGCTCGCGCCAATGTATGTCACCGCGATTTATTGCACGCTGACCCTGATCTATTTCAATTTCTTTTATACGATCACGTAAAATTAAGAACGGTCAGGCTCGTCCTTGACGGTTTCAACCGCTTGCTCTGAAAGCGCCGCCTTGGGCTTGGTCGCGACCAGAACCGGCACGCCGCGCCGTGTCCGGATGACCTCGCGCACAGTGCTCCAGTCAATCAGATCAGCATAAGACCCCGCTTCTGTCATCAGAATCGACATATCGGCCTCGGTAAACTCATAGGTACGCACATAGCCGTCCTGCTCGGTATCATCAGCCTGATTCAAAGACGGATGCGCTTCAAGATAAAGCTCATCTCCGATCCAGCCTGCTTTGACCGGTTGATCGACCACCCGCACCGGCAGCCCGACAGACACCAGATCATACATCGTCACAATGTCCTCAGGATACATACGGATGCAACCGCTGCTGACGCGGCGGCCAATCCCGAACGGGCGGTTCGTGCCATGAATGGCATATTCCGGCCACCCCAGATAAAGCGCGTGTGTGCCAAGCGGATTATCAGTGCCCGGCCCTATCGCTTCCGGCAAACTCGGATCTTCTTCACGCATCCGCGCCGTCGGCCGCCATGTCGGGCCGATTTTCTTGTCGATCACCTTGGTTTGGCCAAGCGGCGTTGACAGCCCCGTACGCCCGACACCAATCGGGTGGGTCACGGGCGGCTCGCTACCATTCACAAAGGCAAAAAGCCGCTGCTCCGGCAGGTTAATCACAATTCCCTCATGCGCCGCCCGTGGCAGCAAATGCCGGGTCGGTAGGACAAGCTCCGTCCCGTCCCCCGGCATCCAAGGATCGACATAAGGGTTCGCCGCGCGCAACTCGACAAAGCCGAGATTATTATCGCGGGCAATTTTAACGAACGTGTCTTCGTACGCCGTCGTGTAATAAGACATGTCGCCAACATAAGAACCGGTATAAGGCCTGCTCTCCGGCGGGGTCGGTATCGACATCGCCCCCGTCACAGGACTTGATGCAGGAACGGGCACTTTATCGACCGCCGCTGCGCCAAACGAAAACAAAAAGCACACGCCAAACAGCAGGCCGCAGACAGAAAGCCGTGTCATGCCGTCCATCGCACTGCCCTGCCTGCTATTTAGCGTCAATTTTGTCATGCTGCCTTTTGCATTCTATTTTCAAGGTTGGCGACAATTTTGTCCATAAACTCTTCGGTCGTCAGCCACTTCTGGTCGCCCCCGACCAACAGCGCAAGGTCCTTGGTCATATGGCCTTGTTCGACCGTCTCGATACAGACATTTTCCAGACCCAGCGCAAAATCGATCAGCGCCTGGTTATTGTCGAACTTGCCGCGATACTGCAGGCCGCGCGTCCAGGCAAAGATCGATGCAATCGGGTTGGTCGAAGTCTTTTCGCCTTTCTGGTGCAAACGGTAGTGGCGGGTGACGGTTCCATGTGCGGCTTCCGCCTCAACGCATTTACCGTCCGGCGTCAGCAGCACGGAAGTCATCAGGCCGAGGGAGCCAAAGCCCTGCGCCACGACATCGGACTGCACATCGCCGTCATAGTTTTTACACGCCCAGACAAAGCCGCCTTTGGACTTGATCGCCTGCGCGACCATATCGTCAATCAAACGGTGTTCGTACCACAGGCCGGCCGCTTCAAAATCGGCCTTGAACTCATCATCATATACACGCTGGAAAATCTCGATAAAACGCCCGTCATACTGCTTCAGAATCGTGTTCTTGGTGGACATATAAGCGGGGTACTTGCGCGACAGCGCATAGTTAAAGCAAGAGCGCGCAAAGCCCTCGATCGAATCGTCGAGGTTATACATGCCCATTGCCACGCCGCTTGACGGGAAGTCGAACACCTCGAATTCCTGCGCTTCGCCGCCGTCAGCCGGCTCGAATTTCATCGTGAACTTGCCGGGACCGGGAACCTTGAAATCAGTCGCCTTGTACTGGTCGCCAAAAGCATGACGGCCAATCACGATCGGCTCCTGCCAGCCCGGAACATAACGCGGCACGTTGGAGCAAATAATAGACTCGCGGAAAACCGTACCGTTCAGGATGTTCCGGATCGTGCCGTTCGGCGACTTCCACATCTTTTTCAGGCCAAACTCTTCAACGCGCCCTTCATCAGGTGTAATCGTCGCGCATTTAACGCCGACACCGTATTTACGGATCGCATTGGCGGAATCAATCGTCACCTGATCGTCGGTCGCATCGCGGTTTTCAATCGAAAGATCGAAATATTTCAGGTCGATATCCAGATAAGGCAGGATCATTTTGTCTTTGATCATCGACCAGATCACGCGGGTCATTTCATCGCCGTCAATCTCAACAACCGGATTATCTACTTTAATTTTGCTCATATCTGGCATCCCCCAATGTTTTCAAGAAATTTTGTCCGCGCCCATCCTAAAGAAGAATATTGCAGATATAAAGTTGTATTAGCAGATGCCGTAACAAACACAATGCCGGAACTCGACCCGTAAAATCCCCGTTGGAACTGGCAGGCAGTAAAAAAACGGGCAAAGGAGTATCCAGGATGGAAGAACAGGTCGAAATCGTATTTCGCAATATGGAGCGGCAGGACTATCTCGTCCAGCTTATCGAGGAAAAAATCGCAAAGCTCGAACAGTTTTATAGTCGAATTATCAGCGCTCTGGTTGTCGTTGAGCTTCCCCATAAAAACCATCAGACCGGCAATGAATACCGTGCGACCATAGAACTGAACGTTCCCGGAAAAAGACTGGTGACCAGCCGAAACCCCGGATCACGCCGCCGCCACGAAAACCCGGCATCGACCATAAATGACGCTTTTGCCGCAATCGCCCGCCAGCTTGAAGAATATGGCCGCCAGCAGCGCGGCGATGTCAAAACCCACTGGGCGCCGCTACAAGGGCGCATCAACCGTATCTTTCCGATTGAAGGCTATGGCTTTGTACTTCTGACGGACGGGCGCGAAATTTATTTTCACCAGAATGCCGTTGTCAATCCGGAGTTTGAAGATCTAGAGATCGGAGCGCCGGTACGGGTCGTCATCGCCAATGACGAAAGTCCGATCGGACCGCAAGCGACCACCGTAGAGGCCATTACTGAAATGCAATATGTCGAGGTCCCGGCTTAGACTCAGGCATCAATCAAGGCATCAACTTCTTGTTCGAGCCGCTCATAAACGCGTTCAAACAGGCCGCTTTTGGCAATGCGCCCTTTGCCTTCCAGATACAGTTCGTACATGTCCGTGCGAGGGCCGACCTGCCTGATCACGAACTGTAAATACGGGCTGTAGCTGTTGCCCTTGTAATAAGTGAAAGTGCAAACGCCTTCGTCAAAATCGACATCAACGGCGATGTCATACAGCGCCTTGTGCGCCGCCGCCCGGCTGAACAGCCCGGCAAGCATTTTAAATTCGGCGTTTTTAAAGCCCGAGCGGGCCTTAAACTTGTCGAAATCCGGGTTATTAATGACGGTAAAAGTCATAACGTTAATTATACCATTTTTATTTTCCGGCGCAAACTCCGCAAAACTTTATAAACCAGCCCTTTCCCTGACAGCGCCGAGCAATTACATTGAACAAAAAGAACATTTTAAACAGGAGACGGTCATTATGGTTCTCACCCACACACCGAAGAAAGACCACGCTTTTCAGGCGCCGGATTTCAGCCTGACCGGCACGGACGGAAAGCTTTATCGGCTGAACAACGTGAGCGGCGAAAACGGCACGCTGGTGCTGTTCATTTGCAACCACTGCCCTTACGTCAAGGCTGTGATC
>CBDUPU010000129.1:0-7030 GCA_965369185.1 uncultured Rhodospirillales bacterium | reverse complement strand
ATTATCCAGATAATTAATGATTGCCAGCGACTGCCCGACAGTAAAATCACCGTCCACCAGCGCGGGCACGCCGCCGACCGGGTTAATTTTCAGATATTCCTCGCTGCGCTGCTCGCCCTTGAGCAGATTGACCGGCACATACTCATAATCAATCCCCTTAAGCGCCAGCGCAATCCGCACCCGGTAAGCCGTCGAAGACCGGAAATAATTATAAAGCCGGATCATCCTGCGACCGCCCGTTTATCGTCTTTGCGGGAGCTATATGCATAAGGCACGATCCTCTGGTCAATCGCACCGAAGATCGATGCGCCCGTTTCATCGCGCATTTCAATCCGGATTTTATCGCCGTATTTCATAAACGGCGTTTGGAATTCTCCGCTCTCGATCTTTTCGATCATGCGGATCTCGGCAAAACAGCTGACACCGGTCTCCGGTGCTTTATTGGAAATCGTTCCCGAACCGATAATCGCCCCGGCGCCAAGCGGTCTTGTCTTTGCCGCATGGGCAATCAACTGGCCGAAATCAAACTGCATATCAACCCCGGCATTCGGACGGCCGATTTCCTCATCATTATAAATACTGATCAGCGGCAAATGCAGCTTGCCGCCCTTCCATTTATCGCCCAAAACTTCCGGCGTCACCGCGACCGGCGAAAAAGCGCTCGGCGGCTTGGACTGGAAAAAGCCAAAGCCCTTTCCAAGCTCCGCCGGGATAAGGTTACGCAGCGACACATCATTCATCAGCATGATCAGCTTGATATGGCTTGCCGCATCTTCCGGCGTAACGCCCATCGGCACATCATCGGTAATCACTGCGACCTCGGCCTCGAAATCAATGCCATACTCTTCGCTCGGCACCGGAATATCGTCGGTCGGCCCCAAAATCGTATCGGACACGGCCTGATACATCAGCGGATCATTCAGAAATTCCGGCGGCATTTGCGCCCCGCGCGCCTTTCGCACCAGCTCGACATGGTGCAAATAGGCACTGCCATCGGCAATCTGGTATGCGCGCGGCAAGGGAGAGGCGCACTCGGCCGCATCAAACGGCTTCGCGTCAGCAATACGCCCGGCCTCCAGATCAGCAGCGATTTCTTTCAGTTTCGGCGCCCAGCGCTCCCAGTCTTCCAATGCCCGCTGCAGCGTCTCAACGCCCTGCGCCGGTGCGTATTGGCTCAGATCATTACTCACAACGACCAGCCGCCCGTCGCGCCCATGTTTTAAAGAAGCCAGTTTCATAAGCCATTCCTCCCGAATTTGTTCGGCAATGACCTTACTATAGTTGCCTTAACGTGAAAAGGGAGCGCTGAACCGGCGCTCCCTTAAAAACTCTAATTATAAAAACGGGTGCTCAGCCCGGCCCGTTCGGCGCGCTGAAACCCAGTGCTTTGCGTACATACTGCGTTGCACGGCTGACGCTCTCGCCAAAAGCTTTGGTCACACTGACATAGCCCTTGTCCGTACCTTCGCTAACCGCATCGGCGCTCGCCAGCCCCGGCGTCGCCAGTGGCGGGTTTGCTGCATAATCCGATGTATTTGAAGGCGGCCGGTGCGTCAGGTCTTTGCGCACCATCGTGTAACGAGCTTCTTTTATGAAATCCTTGGGCAGCCCGGCTTCTTCATTCGCAAATTCCAACAATGTATACACAGCGGCACCAACACCTTTGGCTCGCATTTCATCTACCGAAAGAAAAACCGGCCGGTCGCGGCTAAAATCTTCTTCGCCCAGCTGGCTGCTTACCACAGCCTTGCCGCCTTCGTTGGCTTCCTGACGAAAAGACCAGTAGGCAAGCGCGCCATCAGGCTGCTCAAACCCGCAGAAATAGCGGCCTTTTCCGTCATTAATGGCAAAACCGGTACCGAACTCCCAATGCCTTGACTGCTGTGCTGCAGCAACTGCAAATGCGCCTCTTCCGTACATAACAACCTCTTCTTTTCTTGATCTATCCAGATCGTATAAAAAAACCACACTTTATGCAATAAAATTTTTACATAACCATATGCTTGTGCTATAAATTTTTAAGTGCTAATTAATGTTATTGAGGGCATTATTTAATGCTGTAAAACGGCATTAGAGCGGCATAAAGCGCGGTATAGAAAACATTAAGGGTGTGCCATGACGAGCGACCAGGCAAAAAAGCAGCATAAGGACGATAAAAGCGAGCAAACTCAGGCGAATGGCCAGACTTTGTCAAACCCGCTAAGCCTTAAATCAACAACACGCCTTATTCACCGCACTCTTGAAAACGCAAACGGCCAACCCCTGAAAACCGAGCCGGTACAAGTTGACGGTCATCCGCTGACCTATTTCGGCAAACCCGTGAGCATTACCACCGAAGACAATAAGAAAATTCGCCGGATGAAACGCGAATTCAACGAAAAGGCCGCGGCCGGCCTACTCCCTGCGTCCGAAAACAACAATGTTCTGGAATGGGGCGAACCGAACGGCCTGCGCACTTTGTTTAATGAAGTCGCGCACAACGACAAGGTCAATTATCTACACCTTAAGGAAATTTCTGTCGGCAACGCCGTAGATGCGAAAACCGCACCGACCAAACGCGCCTTTGTTACCGGCTCTTGCCTGTTCGGCAAATCGGGCGTCAGCGGCATCACCAATAAAGGCCACATACTCAATCTGTGCGACCCATACCAGATGCGCGACGCCACCCCGGAACAATACGGCAAGATCCAGAAACTGGATTGCATGGAAAACTTCCATGGCTACGAAATCCAGAGCGCGCTTTCGCGGCAGGGCATTTTTGAAATGACGTCTGCGGACAAAATCTATTTTAACGCGCCCTATATGCCCTATTTGCTCTATGCCCGCGAAGCGATGCGCCGCGGCCTGATGGATAAGGACGTCTTTGACGACTGGACCCAGAAACTGAGCGACCGTGTGGCCGACATTATCGAATACGAACGAGACGTATCCAGCGCTGAAATAAACGCGGTAGACCCGCTATATAAATATATTGAGCTGGTCACCGATACCTCGCTTTCCATGGAAAATATCGCAAACAAAATTTCCGAAGACGACCCGTGGTGGGCGGCCTATTTCGCCAACAGCCCGCCGGAAACATTTGCGGATCTCGGCTATGGCAGCTACAGCAAAGTTTATTACGACCTGCTCAACACCCCTGAGGATATTGAAGTCGTTGCCATCGAAGATCAGGTAGAAACTCGTATTCTATATGAATTAGCCAGTTTGCTGAAAAATGACGTTCTGCCGCAGCCTCCTGGCAACAACAGGATGGTAGGCATTTATCCGTTCATCCAGTTCCTCGGCATTGATGCAGACGGCACAGCAACAGCGGCCTTCCTTTCCGAGCATTATGGCCGCAAGGACTTGTCATCGGAAATCTTTACGCTGGCAGCAAGCTCTGTCCCCGAAACAATCATAAAGCGTGCCGAAGCAAGCTATAAAAAGATTTGCGACAAACAAGCAACGCGTGCCACAGGGGGCGGCACACACGAGGCATTAGCACTTTCTCTGCACTGCAAGATTCCCTAACATCAACTTAACTGCGTTTTTTAAAATATGTTCCGAAAAGGACAGGAGTAATAAATGGATCTCGACAAAGAACAGATTAGGCGCTTGCTAAAAGGCGCCTCTCTTCTCACAACGGGCGGCGGCCTTTGCTATGAAGACCAGTGCCGCTCGCTTGAAAAACATGACGAGATCCAGATCGGGCTGAAAGACCTGAATGACTTCGCCGCCGACGACATTCTCGTAACTGCCGCCGAACTCGGCCCCGCCTCCGCCCCGGAAATCGCAAAAGCTGAAATTTTGCCGGCCATGGTGGATACATGGACGCGCCTGACCGGCAAAAAAGTCGCCGGTGTTTACCCGCCGGAAATCGGGCAGGAAATGATTGTGATCGACACCGCCCGCGCCCTTAACGTGCCGGTAGCGGACTTCGATCCCGCCGGTGGCCGCGCCGTACCTGTGGTCGATGTCAGCGCCCTGACCCTTGCAGGCATTAACTTCAGCTTCTCGCCGCTCGTCGCCGCGACCGATCAGGGCGACATTATCGCCATCGACACCCCGGCAACGCCCGAACGCACCGAAGACATGCTCCGAACGATGAGCCGCTTATCACAAAACAATATTCTGTATTTCTTCGGCTCCGCCATCCGCGCCGGCGATGTTCAGGGAAAAAGCGTTGATAACCGCTCCCTCTCACTCGCCTACGAACTTGGCGGCGCAAGCTCGATAAACGATCTTTCCGAAAAACTGACGCCCAGCCTGACCGTCAAAGGCGCGGTGATTCACCACAACGCCCTCGAACGCGACGGCTTTAACTGCTTTACCGCCACTTTCGCCGCAGAAACAGGCGAAACCTACACGCTTTATATTCTTAATGAAGTGCTGTTCATGCGTAACGAAGCGCATAAAATGGTCGGCGCCGCACCGGACAAGATCCTGCTAATTGACGAAAAGCGTCTGGCCGGTATGTCCACAGCCGAGCTTCTTGACGGCAAGCCCGCCACCCTGATGGTGGCCGAGGCCGACCAGCTCTGGCGTTCGGTCGAGGCGCGCAAACTGTTCGGCCCCGACCGTTTTCCGTTTTTAATGACCGCCTGATTTACTCAGCCGCGCTGCGTTCGTCCTTCAGAACGCCGCGGCGGATCTGGTCTTCTTCAATCGACTCGAAAAGCGCCTTAAAGTTGCCTTCGCCGAAGCCTTCATTGCCTTTACGCTGGATGATCTCGAAAAAGACCGGGCCAATCTCGTCCTGCGTGAAAATTTGCAGCAGCAAGCCCTGATCTTCGGTCGGCGCGCCGTCAATCAAAATGCGCTGCTCTTTCATTGCCGCAGTATCTTCGCCATGCCCCGGAATACGGGTATCGATCTTTTCGTAATAGGTATCCGGCGTGTTCTGGAACGGGACGTTATTCGCCCGCATCGCTGTGACCGTACGGAAAATGTCACTTGTGCCAAGCGCGATATGCTGAATGCCCTCGCCGTTAAAGCGTTTCAGGAACTCCTCGATCTGCGACTTATCATCAGAAGACTCGTTCAGCGGAATGCGGATCTTGCCGCACGGGCTGGTCATCGCCTTACTTTTCAGACCGGTCAGCTTTCCTTCAATATCAAAATAACGGATCTCGCGGAAATTGAAGATGTCCTCATAAAACTTCGCCCACTTGTCCATATTGCCGCGATACACATTATGGGTCAGGTGGTCGATATAAGTCAGGCCGACCCCTTCATTGGCAATTGCCAGCCCCTGAAACTCGGCATCGTAAACCGTTTCGCTGTCGATCAGATAAAGCAGCGTCCCGCCAATGCCCTTGATCGCGGGAATATTCATCGACCCGCCATGCTCGGCAGCCTCAACGACTTCCGCACCGCGCTTCTTCGCTTCTTCATAGGCAAAAGCGGCGTCCTTGACACGGAAAGCCATCGCGCTGGCGCCGCCATTATGCGTATCCGCAAACGCGCCGGGCTGTCCGCCCTTTTCACGGTTAATCAAAAACTTGATATTCATCTGCTGGTACAGCGTAATATCGCGCTCTTTATGCTGCGCAACAGCAGTAAACCCGAAATCGTCCATCAGCTTTTCCAGCTGCGGAATGTCCTTGCCCGTGAACTCGACAAACTCGAAGCCGTCGGTCTTCAGGGGATTTTCAAATAGATCGGCCATGCTTTATTACTCCCTTTTCAACTTATGGGTCACCTTGTGGAAAATTCTGTGGACAGCCTAGAAAATCAACACTGACTTGTCCATGACCTTTACACCATGCGCCGCAACATAACATAACGCACATCTAAAAAGCCCCTTCGGGCAAAATGCTGGTGCCAAAATCGTTATTATCGGTCACAATGAATATCGTTTTAATTCAGCCAAATTACAATATTCGATGCAAGAAGATCACAAAGCAGAGCTTAAAAAAGAAAAAAAGATCAAACGGCTTTTAAAGAAAAGCGCCTGGTCGGTCGGCCTTGGCGTTGGACTGCTGCTTTTAAAGTTGATCGTCGTGCCGCTTATCGGCATCGGTAAAACGGAACAGGGCGCCCTGCTTGCCTTTGCATGGCTGTTTATTTTTTACGGCGCCAGCATCATCCTGTCCTATGTTTTCCTGAGAAAATTTCTGTTCAAAATCAACATCTTGATGAGCTGGATCGTCTTACCCCTCCTCGCCACAAAAGTATTGATGGACGTACTTTAGGCATTTCGCATATACAACGCTTTCGCCCCTTGCCCAACGGCAGGTTTAGGCATACGTTAGGACACCTGATAACTTGTAAAATACTGGTTTAAAAAATGGCACACCGTCTGATTAAAGAAGCACAAGAATCCCTTCCCGCAAACGCGCCGGACATTCTGAAAAAGTTTCTCGAAAACTTCTACAACAGCATTCCTGAAGAGGACCGTGACGCTATCAAACCCGCCGCCCTTGCCAAGGCCGCAGAAATCCACCTCGAGCTCAGCAAAGACCGCAAGCCGGGCGAGCCGCGCATTGAAATCCATACGCCTGCCCTTGAAGGCGAAGAAAACGGCTCCGGACGCACAATTATCGACATCGTCAATGACGACATGCCGTTCCTCGTTGATTCCGTGGCCGCCGAGATCACCCAGAATTACAAGCTGATCCACATCCTGCTCCACCCGATGCTGCATATCGTGCGCAATAAAAAGGGCGGCTTTGAAAATATCGCCGCGAAAAAAGGCGATGATACGGTGGTGCAATCGCATATCCATATCGAACTGCAAGGCACACTTCCGGAGCCGACGGCCAAGCAGCTGGAAAAAAGCCTGATCCGCATCCTGAGCGACGTTTATTACGCCACCCGCGACTGGCAAGACATGCGTGCCCGGCTGCTGGATGCCAAAAAATCGTTACAATACGCGCCGTCCAGCCAATACAGCGCGGGCGAAGTTGAGGAATATCTCGAATTTCTCGAATATCTGTATAAAGACAACTTTACCCTGCTCGGCTACCGCGAATATAAATTCAAAAAACAGGACGACAACCTGACCAGCAAAACCGTCAAAGGCTCCAGCCTCGGCCTGCTGCACGATGAC
>CBDUPU010000128.1:0-7033 GCA_965369185.1 uncultured Rhodospirillales bacterium | reverse complement strand
CCATGGTACACGAGCAGATCCACTATTTCTTCCGTGGCTTCCGCCGTGACGCGCACCCGATGGCCGTTATGTGCGGTGTCGTCGGCGCACTGTCAGCCTTTTATCACGACTCGCTCGATATCTGGGACCCGAAACAGCGCGAAATCTCGGCACACCGCCTGATCGCGAAGATGCCGACGCTGGCGGCAATGGCTTACAAATATTCGATCGGCCAGCCTTTCATGTATCCGCGCAACGACCTCGGCTACGCTGAGAACTTCCTGTATATGTGCTTCGGCGTCCCGGCTGAGCCTTATCAGGTTAACCCGATTCATGCCAAGGCAATGGAAAAGATCTTTATCCTCCACGCCGACCATGAGCAAAACGCATCAACGTCAACAGTCCGGCTCGCCGGTTCATCACAGGCCAACCCGTTCGCCTGCATTGCATCGGGTATTGCGTCTCTTTGGGGACCTGCACACGGCGGCGCAAACCAAGCCGTCCTGGAAATGCTGGAAGAAATCGGCCACAAGGACAATATTCCGGAGTACATCGCCCGCGCCAAAGACAAAGACGATCCATTCCGCCTGATGGGCTTTGGCCACCGCGTTTACAAGAATTACGACCCGCGGGCACAGGTTCTGCGCGAATCAGCGCATGAAGTTCTGCACGATCTTGGCATTGATAATGACCCGACATTGCAGCTGGCAATGGAGCTGGAAAAGATCGCTCTTGAAGACCCGTACTTCGTAGAGCGTAAACTGTTCCCGAACGTTGATTTTTATTCCGGCATCATCCTGAAGGCCCTCGGCTTCCCTGATACGATGTTCACCGTACTCTTTGCCCTTGCGCGGACAGTCGGCTGGATTTCGCAATGGAAAGAGATGATGGAAGAATCATCACTGAAAATCGGTCGCCCGCGCCAGCTTTATATCGGCGCACCGGCCCGCCCTTATATAGATATGGATAAACGCGACTAAATAGAGTCCAGAGCGAAACGGGCGGCCTGAACCGACGGTTTATCGCCGCCCGCTCCGACCAGCAAAGACCGTACTTCGGCAAAAGCGGCCCGCTGCTGCGCGCGCAAGTCATCGTCTGTTAACAGGCTGACTGCGGTTTGCGTCATATGTTCAGAGAAAAGGTCACTCTGGATAAACTCCGGTACTGCAGGCCGATCAAGCAAGATATTCGCCAGATGCGCGTATGGAACGGAGACTTTTCTGCGGACGATCTGCCACGTCAGCGGGTGCATTTTATAAGCAATCATATGCGGCACATCGGCAACCGAAAGCTCCAGCCCGACAGTGCCGGATGCGGCAAGCGCCATATCCATAGCGTCAAAACAATCCCACTTTCGCTGCGGCTCTGTAACAATGTGAACCTCAGAGCGCAAACCTTGTAATAGATTACAAACCTGACCTCGCAAGTGCGGCAAAGTTGGCGCAAGAATGTGGGCACCTTCAGTCTTCCTACTGGCGGCGATCAAGGCTGTGCGCAACGCAGGCCCGATACGATTAAGCTCCCCCATACGACTGCCAAACAATACGCCAAGTACCGGCGCGTCTTCCGGTATGTTGAGGCTTGCCCGCAACGCGGCACCGTCAGCCCGCTCATAGCCACTTTCCAGTACAGAATGTCCAACAAAAGCGGCACGAAGCCCTACTGCCTCGAAATAAGGCGGCTCGAACGGGTACAGACACATTACCCGGTCATATAGCGACGCAACCTTCGCAGCGCGCTCTGGCCGCCATGCCCAGACAGTAGGCGCGACATAATGGATCTTGGGCGCCGTAACACCTGCCTGCTTCATACGATCGGCAACGCGAAAACTAAAGTCAGGAGAATCAATTGTAATGATTAAGTCCGGCTTTTCCTTCAGCGCCAAAGCCACCGTCTGGTTGATGCGTTTCAGGATCAGATTGACGCGCGGCAGGACTTCCAAAATTCCCATAACCGATAAATCGCGCATCGGGAAAATACTTTCCAGCCCCTCTGCCTGCATCTGCGCACCGCCAACACCAATAAACTGAATAGTGCGGCCAGACTGCGCCTTAAGCGCCTGCATAAGCCGCGCCCCGAGAACATCGCCCGAAGCTTCTCCGGCGGTAATCATAATTTTCAGATCAGAGCCGGCAGCCATCATAGGATTTCGCTTTCCGTACCGGTTTTCATATCAAGACCAAGAACAAAGATTTTGTACTTGTCGGCGAGCGCCGCAACCTTTTCAGGATCAACCAGCAAACTCCGCCTTGCCTGCATGACGATGCCAGCCATACCGGCCATGGCACAAGCCTGAACCGTATCAGGGCCGATCGTCGGCAGATCAAAACTCCGGTCTTGCTGAGGCTTACAACTTTTCACCAGAATAGCTCCCCTGCCCCGACGTTTATAGGCGCTGCAACGGCGGATCAGTTCGTCAGTGCCTTCTGCGGCCTCAACCCCCAGAATGATACCTTCCTGAACGATGACAGACTGACCGACATCCAACTGCCCGAGCATTTGCGAAGCTTCAACACCGCGCTCAATATCCGGCCAGTCCTGTTTCTTGGGCTTGTAACGGCCGACCGGCCCCTCCGGCGCCAGAAGGTCCGCGACAAAATCCTGTACCCCGTGAATGGTAAACCCTTCCCCCTCAAGCTCATGGCGCAGGGCGCGCAACAAGCCATCATCACCAAGCGCCTTGAGTGCAACACTTGCAAAAAAACGCGCCGTACGCAGATCCGGCTTGAGTTCGGCGAGACTGGGACGGCGGATTGAACCGATTAAAACCAGGTCCCTGACATTATGATTTTTTAGCGTGCTGATAATTTTTCCCGCAGCGCCAATACGGGTCATCATATGATTGCGGTTTTCTAGAATACCGGGGTCAGTCTGGCCGTCAAAGCCTACGACAAAAACGTCCTGACCGGTGCGGTCACAGGCAGACAGCAGGCGCTCAGGCAATTTCCCGCCACCGGCAATCACACCAAGAACCGGCAGTTTTTTTTGATTTAGGCGTTCTTGCTGCGGGGCGGCTGGCATAGCGGGAACCTGGTTTTTTGACGGGCAAAATTGATAATTTCCATGACAAGCTCATCGGCAGAAAATTCGTCAGCAACGGTGTTAAGACGCTGCTCAAGTGTGCCTTCATTATCAAACAGTCGTTTGAACGCGCGTTGTAAAAGTTTGACCCTGTCCTTGGAAAAACCGCCGCGCTCCAGCCCTATCAAGTTAAGGCCGGCAAGATGTGCGCGCTCACCCTTAACGCGGCCAAAAGGAATAACATCATTTTCAACACCGGACATGCCGCCGATCACAGCATAATCACCGATGCGGACGAACTGATGAACCGCGGCAAGCCCGCCGATTACGGCAAAATTGCCAACATGAACGTGGCCGCCGAGCGTCGCGTTATTCGCCATTATGATATTATTGCCAATAATGCAGTCATGCGCGACATGCGTTGCGACCATAAACAGGCAATTATCGCCAACGACCGTCTTCATGCCGCCGCCTTTTGTACCGGGGTTCATGGTGACATGTTCGCGGATAACGTTGTTACGGCCGATAATCAGCTCCGCGCGCTCGCCTTCAAATTTCTTGTCCTGCGTCCGCGAACCGATCGAAGCAAAAGGAAAGATTTCAGTATGATCGCCAATGCTGGTTATGCCATCGACAACAACATGTGAGTGCAGCTTTACACCGTCACCAAGGGTAACATCGGGGCCAACAATGCTGTAGGCGCCGATTTCAACATTATCACCAAGGCGTGCCGATTCAGAAACAATGGCGGTAGAATGTATTGTCTGACTCATCAATTTTTCCAGTTAAATACGCAATTACACACGGCGCGAGCACACAGCGTAAATATATAGGCGGGCATTGCGAAAAACAAATCACGCTTTATTGCGAAACGTAACAGATTGCACGAGTTTGCAGTTATTACTTTTCTGATTCGCCTTCAACGATCATGGCACTGAAAGTCGCTTCAGCGCAAAGCTGGTCACCAACCCGCGCCTCACCTTTAAACTTCCAGACCGTCTTACGGCTGTGAATTTTTTCGACGTGGATATGCATCGTATCACCAGGCACAACCGGCTTACGGAAACGGGCACTGTCGATCGTCATAAAGTAAACAAGGTTGCCGGCAGTCTTTTCTTCCAGCGTTTCGACAACAACAATCGCAGCTGTTTGGGCCATGGCTTCGATAATCAGCACGCCCGGCATAACCGGCATCGCAGGAAAATGTCCCATAAATTGCGGCTCGTTTACCGTGACATTTTTAAGGCCAACAGCACTTTGTCCGGATTCAAGCTCGATAATTTTATCAACCAGCAAAAACGGATAACGATGCGGAATCATTTCCCGGATCTGGTTAACATCAATTACGCATTTATTGTCACTCATGGTACTTACCCACTAGCTAGTTGATTTCTTTTTGGCCAGCTTCGTCAGCGTGGCCAGATTTCTCATCGCCTGCCGGATCGGCAAAGCCGGCGAACCAAACATTTCATCACCGGCCGGCACATCACGCATAATTCCTGACTGCGCGCCGATTTTTGCACCTTTACCAACGTGCAAATGCCCCGCGATACCGGCCTGTCCGGCAACAACAACATAGTCTTCCAACACAGTGCTGCCGGACACACCGGACTGCGCCACAAGAACGCAGCCACGGCCGATCTTCACGTTATGTCCAATTTGGACGAGATTGTCAATCCACGTACCGCGACCAATAACCGTATCAGGCCCGGAGCCGCGATCGATGGTCGTATTCGCGCCAATTTCAACGCTGTCTTCAATAATAACGCGCCCCAGCTGCGGCACCTTGACATGCCCTGCCGGATCAATCGCAAAACCAAAACCATCCTGCCCGACACGACAACCGGGATAAATGCGCACATGATCACCAATAAGGCTGTGAGAGATTGTGCAACCGGAGCCAATACGGCAATGCTCACCGATCTCAACATTCTCACTAATAACAGCGTTAGCTTCAATCCAGCTTCCTGCACCGATCACGGCGCCCTTGCCGATAACAGCTCCAAATTCGATGACACAGCCATCACCGATTTTCACACCGTCCTGAATATAGGCACGGTCAGATATTTCCGCCGCCGGCAAACGATCCGGATAAAAAGCCGCAGCAATTTTTGCGTACGCCTTATAAGGCTGAGGCGTAAGCAATAGCGCCACACCGTCAGGCGCCATCCCCGCCATTTCCGGCGCAACGATACACGCCCCTGCCTTAGTTGCCAGAAACTGGTCTTTATAACGCGGATTATCCAGAAAGCTGATCGTGTCGCGCGTTGCCTGATCAAGCGGCGCGACATCCATGAATGTCACGGCAGGGTCAGCCCCGCTTCCTAACTCTGCCCCGCCAATATCGGCAAGGTCCTGCAAAGAAAACGGGCCGGATAGATGATGAAATCTCTGGTCCGGCATAACGCAAAGCGCTCTCTAGTTGGTTTTCACCTTAAGCTCAATCTGCTTCAGGCTTTTGTCTAGCTTGCTCATGACCTGGGAAGTGATATCCATTTCCTTTTCGGCAAGGATAACATTCTGCTTGGTAACGACAATGTCATAACCATTTTTCTCTGCGAGCTCGGCAACGATTTTGACAACCTCGTTGCGCAGCGCCCCGATGGCGTCACCTGCCGCTTTTTCCAGTGCCTGCTGACGCTTTTGCACCAGCTTACGCGTTTCCAACAGCTGACCTTCGAATTGATCGCGTTTTTTCGCAAAGTCTTCCGGGCTCATATCTGCACGCCCCTCGACAAGAGCTTTCTGGTCTTCCATAAGCTCGCGCTCATGCTTCGAAAACTCTTCCTGAAAAATGCGGCGCTGCTCCTCAAGCTGTTTTTGAATGCTCTTTGCGCCCTTGGATTCGCTCATGACTTTTTGCACGTCAACAACAGCAATCTTGCTTTGTGCCTGAGCCTGCACGGAAAAGCCGAAACTAATCACAGCAATCAAAACGACACTGCACGCTAAATAAATCTTACGCATTTTATGATGCCTTCTCATTCCAAATATACGGTATTGCTAGGTTTTTAGCAGATTAGAACCGTGTACCAAAGTTAAATCTAAACGTTTCCTCGCGGTCGAAATCTTCCGACATATAAGGCGTGGTAAGGTCCACACGAATAGGCCCGAGCGGAGAACGCCACGAAATACCAAAACCCGCGGCACCGCGCATACTCGCTTCATCACGTATATTGGCGCCGGAAACATCATCAATATTCCAAAGTGAGCCAATATCCGTAAATGCATGCCCTTTAACGCCCATTTCTTCTGGCAGACCAACAGGGAAGGAAAACTCAGCAGAGCCTCGATAAAAGTAATTGCCACCCAGAGAGTCGTTCGTTGCGATATCACGCGGACCGACACCTGCTGCCTCAAAGCCCCTCAGGCTACCGCCACCAAGGAAGAAGCGCTCGTTAATCTGCACGCCGTTATCATTAATGCTTTCAATCGCTCCAACTTCACCGAGCAAATTGAATACCCACTGATCAGCAATAGGATAAAAGTAAGACGATCCAAGCTTGGCTGAAAGGTACTCAGCATCACCGCCAAGACCGGCAAATTCTGTTTCAAGCCAACCTAGCATACCGCTCGTCGGGAACAATGTGCTGTCACGATCATCAAACGTAACCCGCTGCGAGATAGCCGAAGTGACGCGTTTACCTTCCTGATCCTGAACGAATCGCGATGCAGAAGAATTCACGTCCGTAATGTCGTTACGCTCCAGACGATAGCGCAGAGCCTGACGCCAATGCTCGGACAACGGATAACCAAAGCGCAAGCCGCCACCCGACCGGCGCTGGTTATAAGAGCTTTCATCTTGCAGGTCTCGCGTCACATGGAAAAGATCAAAGCCGGCAGAAAAATCACGGCCAAGGAAGTACGGCTCGGTAAATGCCAGGTTAAACTCTGTCCGTTCGCCTGCGATTGTACCTGACAAGAGAAGGTCCTGGCCCTTACCGAGAAGGTTACGCTCTCTTAGCGAGATATCCGCAAGCGGCCCTTCCGTCGTCGAGAAACCGGCACCGACAGAAAGCTCGCCTGTCGATTG
>CBDUPU010000127.1:0-7040 GCA_965369185.1 uncultured Rhodospirillales bacterium | reverse complement strand
ATTGCGCCTAGTGTATCAACGGTTTGTAAGGGGAATTTGGCTGCTTTGAATCATGTAAGAAAAAGTTTGTCTAAATCCTGTATCCGCTGCTGCGCTTCACCACAGCGCGACCATTTCTGATATGTCTATAGCCAACCCAACGGATTGCCTTGTTTTTTGTTCCACCTGATGCATCGTTACAAAATCACAACGATTTTATTTCACGACTGTTACATGACTGAAATACGCCGTTTACCGAATCTGCATAGCCTTGCTGCTCCACAACAATAAAAAGGAATATGGCAATGCTTTCGATCAGCGGAGAATTAAAAAACTTTGACCACCCTCTCGTGCGCTCCTTCCACCAGCGTCAGGAATTTGATGCGTCCAACAGAAGCACGCGCATCCTGATTATTGAGACAAATTTCCAGTTCGGGAAAAAAGCTAAAAAAGACGGCGAAGAGAAATTTATGACGCTGCTCGAAGACCTCGAAAGCATCGTCGCAATGATCGAAGCGCAAACAGGAAAATTCGACTGCATCGATATCGAGCCGGTCCAGTACAGACCCATGGAAAATCTCGCCCAATATGCCGCATGAACCGGAACTTTTTTTCCGCGTTACTGTTAACGCTCTTGTTAACGCTCTTTAGGCGACAAAATAAGCAGCTCAAAAAGGAGGATCTCTATGAGAATTGCAAATTTAACAACAATGACCGCTATGGCTCTGCTAGCCCTTAGCCCGGCCTTCGCCGCAGAAAACTCATGGCGCACGACCGCCCCGGACACGTCCATACAAATCGCAATGGAAGATGACATGTCCTCTAAAACAAGCGCTGCGGAAAGCCGTGGCTGGGGAGAAAAAAGTCAGGCCGCAGACCAGCAGGCAGGCACTGACATGTTGATGGGCGAAGATACAAGGCGCGTTGCGGTCCTTAGCACGGCCAAACCGCGTGCGGAATATGCGACCATCCGCGATCTCAATACAGCAACAGGCATTATCGGCAAGGATGTTAAAAACGACAGAGGCCAAACGGTCGCTTCGGTAGAAGACATCATCATTGATAGCGGCGGCAATGCTCTGGACGTTGTCCTGACCCATGGCGGCTTTCTGGGGCTTGGTGAAAATCGCGTTGCCCTCCCCTATGACCAGGTCATTATGCGCGGCACGGAAGGCGATGCCCTTGATACCGTCGCACAAGAAACGATGCGCAGAAGCCGCCCGTTTACCTACGACCAAAGCGCGGTCGCAAACGGTGAAATGATGGCAATGGCCTCGACCAATATCAGCGTCGAGAAAATTTTGGATGCCGACATTAAAAGCCCGCTAGGCGAAACAGTCGCTTCTGCCAGCGACATTCATTTCGCGAACGGCAAAGCGGCGCACGTCCTGTTGTCACTGGACACCGGAATCGAACTTGGCGAA
This sequence comes from uncultured Rhodospirillales bacterium, assembly GCA_965369185.1. Classification (GTDB taxonomy): domain Bacteria; phylum Pseudomonadota; class Alphaproteobacteria; order Micavibrionales; family Micavibrionaceae; genus UM-FILTER-47-13. The sequence continues at coordinate 5,637 of CBDUPU010000127.1, read as the reverse complement.
GAACCTGAAAAAGTCGCTATGAACTTTGCGGAGCTGCAGCTAGTCCGTGAAGATGAACAATATCACTTCGAGCTAAGTTCTGCCCAGCTGGATAAACTCCAGAATTTCCAGCAAACATCCGGCATGAGAGACCAGATGCCGGCTGATAACATGATGGAAAACATGATGAGGGACGAAAGCACCCCGAACGTACCGGAAACTGAAAGGTACTAAGCCGTACAACACAGCACCGAAATTTCAACAAAAGGCCCGCTTCGGCGGGCCTTTTCTTGCTTTGGTCAAACCCGCAAAAAATACGGAAAAAATCAGGAACCTAAACATTTCTGATCTGTTAGCACCCCGATAAAGGAGCGCTCCATGCAGAACAACACGTTATACCAGCAAAAACCATACTCCCGCCAACGCCTGATCGCCAACAAGGCAATAAGGGACCATCGCCGCTGGTATATATTTGAAGGACTGCTTTTTATTGCTATCGGCATGGCGGCAATGATGATGCCTGGTCTGGCGGCGCTCACTACAGAAATGCTTGTCGGCTCTTTATTGGTTATTGGCGGGCTTGTGCGCTTTTCCAACGGGATGAGCTTCCCGCATAATCGCTGGCGGCGGATTATTTCCGGGCTGGCCCTTACTTTGGCCGGCGGCTTTTTACTTATGTGGCCGGGCGCGGGACTGGCCATTTTCATCGCGTTTCTGGGGGCCCTGCTTCTTGTGGAAGGTGCCATGGAGATCACCATGGCGATCAGTTACTGGCCGGCGCGACATTGGGGCTGGCTGCTTATTTCCGGCATTATCGCCTTGGCACTTGGCGGTTTTATCCTGACTCAAGGCATGGCGACCGGCATGATTTTCATCGCTTTCATCATCGGCATCAGCCTGACCTTATACGGGATATCGCTAACATCTGTTGCCCTGAATGCGGAATAAAACCCGGCAAAGCATGACCAAAACTATGAGAAAGAAAAGGAGGTAATATGGCGCTAACAATCCAGACTGAACGGGACCAGGCACGGGAATCTATGGTAGCGCGACAAATTGCCAGCCGTGGCATTCGGGACAATTACGTTCTGGAAGCGATGCGCAGCGTACCCCGCGAAATCTTTATGCCGGAAAATGCGGCGTCCCTTGCTTATGCCGATATGCCGGCGCCAATCGGCTATGGCCAGACGATATCACAGCCCTATATCGTCGCCCGCATGGCCCAGCTCGCCACATTACGGCCGACCGACAAGGTGCTGGAAATTGGAACAGGCTCCGGCTATAGCACCGCCGTTCTTGCCAGCATAGCCGATCACGTCTTTTCTATTGAACGTGAAAGCGCCCTTTCTGAAAAGGCAGAGACAACCCTCAAAGGCCTTGGTTTTAACAACATTACAATTATGCACGGCGACGGCAGCGGCGGCTGGCCGGACGAAGCACCTTATGATGCGATTATCGTCACCGCCGGCGCCCCGAACATCCCCGAAGCACTGAAAGAGCAGCTGGCAATTGGCGGGCGTCTGGTCATTCCCGCCGGCCCGGAATCCAGCCAGATCCTCTACCAGATCACAAAAACCGCCGAAGATAGTTACGAAACACTCAAATGCGGCCATGTTTCTTTCGTCCCGCTGGTCGGCGAATATGGCTGGGAAGCGCGCGAAGAAAAACCGCGCCCCAAACCGGAAAAGCACCGCCATCCCACCGCAAAAACACCGGCAGAGCTTCTAGCGCAAGATGCCGAACCTTTGCCGCCCCCGGAAAGCCCGCATTTCGGCCAGTTTTTCGACCGTCTGGGCGAAGCCGACATTGTGCTTTTGGGTGAATCCACCCATGGCAGCGCGGAATTTTACCGCGCCCGGGCCGCTATCACCCAGCGGCTTATCCGAAATCACGGCTTTAACATTGTCGCGCTCGAGGCTGACTGGCCGGACATGGCCGTACTGGACGGTTATGTCCGCGACCGCGAAGCCCCGAATATCGGGCAGGCTTCTTTTTCACGCTTTCCCGAATGGATGTGGCGCAACCGCGAATTTGAAAGTTTTGTCAGCTGGCTAAAGAAATACAACGCCCGCCAAACCGACCCCGCCAACAAAGCAGGACTTTACGGGCTGGATCTTTACAGTATGAAAGCGTCCATCCACGCCGTAATTAACTTCCTCGACAAAAAGGACCCGGAACTCGCCGAGATCGCCCGCACCCGTTACGGCTGTTTTGAGCCATGGCAGGAAGATCCTGCCTCTTATGGCCAGACCGTTATCACCGCCGACTTTATGGGATGCGAGCGCGAAGCCGTCAGGATGCTGATGGATCTGATGAGCGAACGCGAAATCTACGCTGACGGCTATGACGACGCCTATCTTGACGTGACCCGCAATGCCGAGCTTGTGGTAAACGCCGAAAAATATTACCGCGTCATGTATCTCGGCCTTTCGGAATCATGGAACTTGCGCGACCGCCATATGTTCAACACCCTCAGCGCGATCCGGCACGCGCGCGGCCCTTACAGCAAGGCAGTCGTCTGGGCGCATAATTCGCATATCGGCGATGCACGCGCCACAGAGCTTGGCACGATCCGCGGCGAAATCAATCTTGGCCAGCTATGCCGTGAAAATTGCGGAGACAAGGCGCGCCTCGTTGGTTTCGGTACTGGAACCGGTCAAGCCATCGCGGCAAGTCACTGGGGCGGCCCTGCCGAAGTCCGCACTTTGAAGCGTCCTGTTCCCGGCAGTTACGAACGGCTCTGGCAGCGCTCTAAAATGGACCGCGCCCTGCTGGACATGACGCAGCCAATGGACGACGCCTTGCAGATGTCGCTGGAAATGGACAGCCTGCAACGGGCGATCGGCGTTGTCTATCGCCCGGAATCAGAACGCATGAGCCACTATTTCCGCGCCCGCCCGGCACGGCAGTTCGATTATTACGTATGGTTCAAAAACACGACACCGCTAACCCCTCTGCCGCCCATCCCGGAAAGCGGGGGCAGCGAAACCTATCCGTTCGGCCTATAGATCACAGGGGGCTTACGCACGGTCACGGTGCGTATCCCGCACCCTTTTCAAAAGATCAATCTTATGCAGTAGAGAACTCGCATTGAGCGGAGCGTGGCTTTTCTGGTCGTTATCAAAGTAGCAGTACACATCGCGCCCTTCATCCGCCCACCTCAAAATTTTGTCGGCATAGGATTGCAACGTTTGATCATCATACGACCCACCATAAGCCTCTTGCGGGCCATGCAGCCGTACATAGGAAAAGCCGGCCGTATGAACTTCGGGCGACTGATACCCTTTCAAATCATAAAAACACAACGAAACCCCATATTTTGCCAAAAGCTCGTAAATTTCCTCGTTCAGCCAGCTATGATCGCGAAACTCGAACGCATAACGATAATCCCCGGGCAAAATCTGTAAAAAAGCCTGAAGCCGCTCTTTGTCGACCTGCCAGCGTGGTGGCAACTGAAACAGGATCGGCCCCATACAGCCGCCAAGCGGTTCAATAGCAAAGAAGAAGCGATTTAACCCGTCGCGCGGATCCTTCAGTTTCTTGCGGTGCGTCAGGTAGCGGCTTGCTTTGACGGCGAATTTAAACCCCTTATTCGGCGTCCTGCGCCAACGGGTCGCAGCCGCCCGTGTTGGCAAGGCATAAAAAGTATTGTTAATCTCCACCGTATCAAAAGACTGGCAATATAGCTTAAGCAGATCCCGGTGCGGCGAGCCTTCCGGATAGAACGTGCCAATCCAGCTATCAAAGCTCCAGCCGGATGTGCCCACCCTGATATCACCTGTCATTATGCCACCTGCGATTTTGCCTGTTCACGCACACGGGCGCGCAGTGTCTCCCCCAGCGCCACCACAGCGCCCATATTCTGGCCGGTAATAAAAGGCATATCCTCAACCACAAAAGGCTTTTCCCCTGACACAAAGCGCGCCCCGCGTGAACGCAAGCGGTTTTCCAGCAAGAACGGAACCGCATTACGCCGCCCGCTCCGATATTCCTCATCATTGGTCGTTGCGGTAATTTTCCGTCCCTCGATGATATATTTCCCGTCCGACCGGACATTTAGCAGCCCGGCCGCCCCATGTTCCAGCGCGGCGATCGGCAGACCAAGCTTAAACGCATCGCTGATTAGAAACTGGAGCGCCTCGCTTTCAGGAAAGTCCCATATTGCCCCATACCCCCCGACCAGATAGATCGCGCGAAAACTTTCAGCACGGTACTTGTTGCTGACCTGAAGCGCGCTTTGCAGCTTATACATGGCCTCAGGATCATTGATAAAACGGGAAACGGCCTCTGGATTGGCGTCACGACAATCCTTGTCAAACGTCACCGGATCAGGATGCGGCGGCCCGCCGGCGATTGAGGCCAGATCAACAAACAGGTTGGAATCCTGCAAAATATAATAAGGAATGGCCAGTGCCTCGAAGCAAAACCCGGTTTCTTCCAGCGTATCCCCCAGCCGCGTATGTGACGTCATGATGAACAGAACTGGCTTTTCTTTTTTATGGGCGATCTCACGCATGGCCGGCCTCAATTCGTTTCGCGCACTAACTCTCCCTCACCTACGGCACAAAAAGGGCTTTGGTTCCGGCATCACGCAAAAAGCGTATTGGCGACCGAGAAATTGGCACTCACGGAAAGAACGGACATTTGGAGCTGCTGTCGCACCTGCAGGGCGAGCATCTTGGCGCCTTCTTCATTCTGGTCGGCGATGGTCAACTTATCGCTGCCTTCTTGCAAGGTATTAACCTGCCTTTGAATAAAGGATTCACGGGTCTTTAGAATGGAAAAATCGTTGGCAAGCGTCGTGCTGTAACTGCGCACAGTATCAAGCGCCACGCGTATTTGGGCAAACGTATCATCAATATGTTCAACAGTAAGGAAATCAGGGTCTGTATCAATGCCAAGCCCTTCTGCGCTAAAATCCTCCCCTTCCGTCACAAGGCTAGAACTGCGCTGTTCGTTAAACACAGTCAACAAATCATCGCCTGCCAGCAGGTTTGTACCGCGGTAGGTCGCATCCTCTACAAGCCGGTCAAGCTGCGCCAGCACAGCATTCAGCTTGTCCTCGGTATCGCGTGATTTTTGCAAGAATGTAGCGTCATAACGCTCCTGCAAGTCGGCCTGATCCAGCACTTTATTGTAAAGCGCGACCTCGCCGATTCTACCGCGAAACTCGAAATCATGGCCGTTTGCCGATCCATCATGATAATAAGAATCCCCGTTCATCCCTCCGATACCGATATTCGCGCTATGCGACGGGAAAATGGCATTGACCGCGGCGTCACCAATTAATTCGCCGTTCAGGTAACCTTTGAAAATCCGGTTGGGAAAATCGAACGTCAAAGCGACATGATAGGTTTCTCCTGCCTCGATCTCGGTACTGATATCGACAGGCCCCCAGGCGCCGGCATCACGGCCATTGACATAAATTTTTCCATCTTCGACATAAATCGAAAAAGCATTGACCGTCCCGCCTTCCTCATAAAGCACCTGACGCCCGTTCGTATCGTCTGCGTTAAAGATCAGTTCAATACTTCTTTCATCGTGCGGCGCGGTATTGATCAGCGGGCTGTCGGCAATACTGATCCGATGGTTGTTGCCACCGTTAAACTGGGCAGAAACATCATTATCACCCCCGATATAAAGCGGATCGCCCCCGAG
>CBDUPU010000126.1:0-7155 GCA_965369185.1 uncultured Rhodospirillales bacterium | reverse complement strand
AAGACGGCATTTTCGTTCTTGCTGTTGATCGATTCGACCACTTCCGGCTCGCGTGCCCAGAGAACAACTTCCAGACCTCCATTTGCGAGGCATTGTGCTAGTGCCGTACCCCATGCGCCTGCGCCGATAATACCGATTTTTTGCATGAAAAACCCTTCTTGACGTTACAACTCTTGAACCGGTCGCCCGGCCTTTCTTTAGTTTTATTCTACTTTCTTGCCGCAGCGTCCGGATCCAGAGGCCAGCGCGGTCTTGCGGCAATGTCCAGCGGATCGGTCAGACCGCGTTGCAGTCTTTCGACGCCGGCCCAGGCAATCATCGCCCCGTTATCGGAGCACAGGTGACCCGGGGGTGCACTAAAGGACATGTCGTGCCTTTTCGTCAAGTCCTTTAATGTCTTACGGATGGCAGCATTGGCTGCAACCCCGCCTGAAACAACAAACGCGGGGCTACCGGTCTTGTTCCCGTAAAGCGCTTTGAACTGGTTTATGCCTTGCGTGCAGCGCTCTTCGACAATGGCGCAGACGGTTTGTTCGAATGCGTAGGCCAATGCCGCTACGTCCTCCATATGCAGATCGCCGGCTGGAAGCTTTTCGACATGATTGCGCACGGCGGTTTTTAGGCCGGAGAAGGAAAAGTCACAGTTTTCGCGGCCGGCCATCGGGCGGGGCAGCGGAAAACGTTCGAGCGCGGCCTGATGGTCGGTGCACTGGCGCGCTGCCTTTTCGAGATTGGGGCCGCCGGGATAGGGAAGCCCCATCAGCTTGGCCGATTTATCGAAACATTCGCCAAGCGCATCGTCGATCGTGGTGCCGAGCTGGCGATAGGTTCCGACATCTTCGGCGGCAAGTAGCTGGCTATGGCCGCCGGATACCAGAAGCAGCAAATAAGGAAAGGCGACATTATCGGTCAGGCGCGGTGTCAAAGCGTGGGCTTCGAGATGGTTGACGGCGATAAAGGGCAAATTATGCGCTGCCGCCATCGCCTTGCCGGCCATCATGCCGATCATTACCCCGCCAATCAGGCCGGGGCCACAGGTGGCGGCGATGCCGTCCAGATCTTGCGGCTGCATTCCGGCATCTGCCAGCGCGCCTTCGATCAGTGTCGCCAGATGGTCGATATGGGCGCGGGCGGCGATTTCCGGCACGACCCCGCCAAAGGCGCGGTGCTCGTCCAGCTGGCTGAGGACGAGATTGGCCAGGATGTTGCGGTCGCCATCGACTATGGCAACGGCGGTTTCATCGCAGGATGTTTCAATTCCGAGAACTTTCATGGGAGCTTTATACAATTGCGCAGAGTGTAAGACACGAAGTTTTTATATAGATGAAGAACAGTTATTTTCCAGAACATATTACTTGACATAACCTTGGGTTCGGTTTAGAACCGCTCTGATTTTATCGTGACTGTAATGCTGCCGTTTTTGTGCAGCAAGAAGCAGGGCAGGGTTATAAGAAAAATAAAGGAAGCGATGTCATGAAAAAAGACTTTGATAAAGAAAACGCGCAGTCAAAGACTACTTACAAAGATATTCCGGATTATCAAAGTTGCGATGAAAAGACACGCGCGGCGTACGATGAAATAATCGACGCGCACGATATTTATGACACCGAGCAAATGAGCAGTTATGGCGATTCCCTGCTTGATAAACAGCGCGAGGTCACGGACCGCATCCTGACGGCCATGACGAACGAAGAAAACGGCGTTTTCCGCGAGCCAATGCGGGAATGTCTTGATGACCTGAAAAACCTGAACCTTGAGCAAATGCTTGAGCATGTTGACCGTGTCGTTCAGGGCGGCGCAAAATTTGCAAAAAATAACAAAGGTTCGACGGTGCTTGCACTGGCCGGTGTCGTGACAGGGCAGTTCTGGCTGACTCTGGCAAGCGGCGGCTATGCTGCCGGGAAAGAGTATCTTAAAAAACACGGCGTTGCGCTGGAAGAAACGATGCAGCAGCGCAGGCTGGTTCGCAAGGATGATTCTAATTCGGTCGAGGCCGTGTCAGAGCGCTTGCAAAAAGCCGTGACAACGGCAAAAGGACATATCCGCAAGCTGGAGTTCGCTGACAAGCAAACGCCCAAGCTGCTTGAGCGGATCAACGAGATGGCAATGGCAAATCGTGACGTTTACAACGGTGCGACTTTGTTGATTGGCGCAGGGCATGAAATGGTGCGCCGCATCCGGGAAGAGGCGTTGCCGGCTGCCCGAGAAGAATGCGCGCAGAACCATAGTCTTGACGCGCAAATGAAAGTTGACCTGCTGACAGAAAATCTCGAGATCCTTGATCACAAGATCCAAATTCTAGAACAGTCACGCACCAGTGCCGTACTATCGACACAGAATCTGGCGGACATGAAAAGTGCGATTGTCCAAAACCGTCATTCGCTGCAATCCTTGCTGACATCGGAAGTGTCGCAGTGGAGCCGTACCGTGGCAATTGCCGGCCTTGCGCTCGATACGTTCCGGACGACCAATACGGTCGAGGATTTCCGCAATTATATCGATAGCGTGCAGGACGATTCGATCAGGGCGGCACAATATGCGATAGCGGCTGCAGCCAAAGGGCAGATCGGAAACCCCGAGCGGCTGGAAAAAATTATCGAACAGACCATTACCTTCCGCGAAGGCCTGAAAACCCGGCATGATGCGCTGGACAAAATGGCGGCGCTGAGAGACGGTCAGCGCAAACGTCTGCTGGAGGAGACGACCAAGCTGGTCGCGGCGCAGGCTGAATATGCCGAGAAGGAAATGAACCGCAGGCTGGAGGGGCCGCAGGACGCGCAGCAAAAAGCATTGCCTGATCTTGAGGCAGATTCCGGCACCGGTCAGGGCGACAAGCCCGCGCCGGTCGCGAAAAAGGATGACCTGAACAAGCCGAAAATCTAGGCCGCGGGGGTATTGATGACCACGAATTTGCCGCAGGTGAAAAAGAAAAACTGGTTGTCTCGCCTGTTCTCCAAGGCCGGCTCTGATGAAAATCTGCCAGCCGTACAGGCCAGGCCGGTTGATGTCAAAACTTCGGAAGCGATGCAGAAGTTGCGCAAGCTGGCACTCGCGATACATGCCAGAACGGATAATAGATTCCGGACACAACGTTATGTCTCTGCAGAAGCAGAGGATCTTGATGGCGGGGTTTATCTTTACGCCTTCAGAAATCCGCTGGCTGGCACGTGGACAATCAATCGCTATACCTATGTTCCTGAAATGGGCTTCAAATGCGAGCCGGTTAAAGATCAACTATGTTTCTGGGACGCGCTTGAATATTGCGGCGCGTTTGAGAGTTCGCAAAAAAGCTATGGCAAGACCCCGGCGCTGGAAGAGGACGAAGAAGAGGCACATATTCCGCTTTATACGGATATGGCCGAGGCGGAAGGGATACCGCTCGACCTTGAGGGGATGCCGTTACTGGCGCTAGATGGGGAGATTGTCAGCCCAGGACTGTATGATAAAAAGGCGGTGGAAGTCGCCCGGCGCGGCGCATTTTCGCCTCCGACGCCTGATACAAAACAAAAACAGATCATACAAATAGTGAGAAGCGCTTTTAACGACGTGGAAACGGAAGCCGATGATTTGCAAAGAGTCCTGAAGAAATCGGGCGTCGTAAAAGATTTCAGGCTTTTGGCCCATTTTCTGTTAACGGCTTTTAACGAATGTTCAAAGATTCATGACGAAGGGTTTGGCTATGGTCACTTTCGTGATGCCCGTAACGATCTGGCCTCTGGCGTAAAAATGTTAGATGAGATTGCCGGTCATAAGCATTGCCCGGTGGATGTTAAAGCGCAGCTGAAAGACATGCGGATAGGGGCCGAGTTTGATGCTTATCTATTTTTTGCCAAGCACTTACATAGGCAAATTATAGTTGAGCAGGATAGTTTTTACGGCGATTATCTGAAAGACTTTCACAAGAAACTTGAAGCATTTAAAACAGATCTCCCGGATGTAGATTATGACGCTGTACGCGCTTATATCATGGATACTGATGAGGAGGCGGAGTTGCCGCTAAATCTCGGTCGCACGGCGTTGCTTTTTCACGAAGCACACAAGGCGCTGCAGGAGAATCTTGTGAAAGATAACCGCATGTCAGTACAGCATTTGTGCCGCCCTAAATAAGTCTTTTGGGGTTCTTTCTTTAGCCTATGGTTTGCAGATATCGGAAAGGTTGCGAATAAAAGCGGTAAAGTAGTGTTTGCCGTCAAGCATGCTGACCGTCACCGTTAATTCGATCGGAAAAGTTTCACCATTTTTGGCCAAAGCCTCGGTTTTAAAGCGCCGGTTCAATATTTTTGCATCGCCGGTTGTCAGATATTTTTTCATGCCCCGGTAATGGCGGCGGCGATATGCGTGCGGAATTATGATTTTAGCCATTTCCTGCCCGATAATTTCATCATGCGACCAGCCGAACATTTTCTCTGCCCGCTTATTCCATTCGATAATTTTTCCGTTCTGATCAATGGAAATAACCGCATCAAGGGCATTGTTAATCATGGCATGGATGCGGTGCTCGTCAAATGCCAATTTGCGTGTTCGTTTATCGATGATTTTTTGAATCACAACGTCGCGGTTGATTTTTCTGTATAGCGACCTTGCCATGATAATCGTCAGTGTGAGGCTCAGGATTAATACAAGCCAGTCGCTTATCCGGATGATATCTCTGGACAGGAATGAAAAGTGAGGCTGGATGATTATTTCAAGAAGCCCGGTGCCAAGGGGAATTGTATCGGAAAAAGCCGCGCCCGGCTTGCGCAGCCTTTCAGGGAGCCTTTGTCCGGGAATTTTGTCCGGGTTGAGTGTCGTTTGGAAAATTTCCGGCCTATGACCGGTCCAGTCGATCAAATAAACACTCACCTCCTGCGCATAAGAATTTGCATTCTGGAGTATGGGGGCAAAAAACGGGTCCATGGGAAGAAAGCAAATAACAAAGCCGGTGGGGGGAGAATGTGTTGTTGCGGCGGTGCTGTTTAGAAACACCGGCACCATGACAGCCAGCCCTCTCTCGCCGGAGACGTTTTCTGTCAGCAAAAAAACGGCTTCCGGACAAAACGCGACTTCGCAATGCAGGTAGGTGTTTCTGATAAGGTTTTTTATTGTGCCTTGCGTTATCAGCTTTCGGATGGCGGCTTCTTTAGCTTCATTCTTCGCCGCGAGTAATATCTGTTCGGGTGTGATCGCCGCATGGGGCGCCGGTACCCAGCTGATAAAGCTGAAGTTACTGTGCTTTAGCACCATGCCGCTAAAGCGGTTGAACTCCTCTTCCGTAATTTGGGCGGATGCCGCGTAAAATGCGCGGATGTCTTCCCAGAATTGTTCCAGTACTTCAATTTTATGCTGTAATGCCAGTGAACGGATTGTTGAATCGTGTTTGAAGCTGTCTTCCAGGGAACGAAAGTTTTGGTTGTGCAGTAGAAAGAAAGAGATAAAGGAAAGAATGATACCGATCAGCAGGGTGACATAACTGCCAAGATATTCTCTCAGGATTTTTTTCCATTTGTTCGGTGAGGCTTTTTTCTCTTTCCTGATGTTGCCTGTTTCTTTCATGTGCGGCTTTCCTGAAGAATCAGCGCCGGAATCTGGCTCCGACGCTGATGGATCGTTTTGATGCGAGACATTCAGGCAACGCGCTGCTGTTGTTTGTCTTTGCTGAATTCATCAATCGCTTCGCGGTTAAATGCGTCAATGTCATCGGGGTTGCGGCTGGTGATCAGGCCGTGATCGACCTGGACTTCCTTATCAACCCACTTGCCGCCGGCATTTTGAATGTCTGTTTTAAGGCTTGGCCACGAGGTAATTGTACGGCCATCGACAATATCGGCTTCGACCAGCATCCAGGGACCGTGACAAATGGCGGCGATCGGCTTTTTGTGGTCATGGAAATCGCGGACAAATTCAACTGCATCGCGGTTCATGCGCAGCTGGTCGGGGTTAAAAACGCCGCCGGGCAGGACGAGGCCGTCATAATCTTTTGCGCTCACTTCGGTGACGATTTTATCGACCTTGAGAGCTTTGCCTTTTTCCATGTGCCGTGTGCCCTGTATTTCACCTTCTTTGAGCGAAATCAGCTCGACTTCGGCGCCGGCGTCTTTTATGGCCTCCCATGGGCGCAGTAATTCGGATTCCTCAAAACCGCTTGCGGCCAGAAAAGCAATTTTTTTACCTTTAAGTTTCTCTGCCATGATCTTATTTCCTTTTTAAATGGTTGGATGTTTTTCCGGTGCATGCCTGTGCTGTCCAACTTTTGGGCGGTGGAAGAGTTCCTGAACAAGCTTTAGGGCTATATTCGGGTTTATTTGTGCGCGCGGGTGGGGTAAAGAGGAGCCATGACTAAGAAGATTTTACGCATAGGAACGCGGGGCTCTGCCCTTGCAATGGTTCAGACGGAAATGGTCAAGGCGGCGTTGCTGGCGCGGCATGATGATTTGACGGTCGAGGTGGTCGAGATCACGACTTCCGGCGAATGGCGACCGGAGCAGGGCGAGACCCGCCTGTCCGAAGCGGAAGGGGGCAAAGGTCTGTTCGCCAAGGAAATCGAGATGGCGCTGGCCGAGGGCTCGGTTGATATTGGCGTCCATTCGATGAAAGATATGGCTTCGTTCCTGCCCGAAGGGCTGGTGATCGAGCATATGCTGCCGCGCGAAGATCCGCGCGATGCGTTTCTGGCCAATGACGCTAAAACGCTGGATGAGTTGCCGGCTGGCGCGGTTGTCGGAACTTCGAGCTTGCGGCGGCAGGCTTTTGTGCTGGCAAAGCGTCCCGATCTGAAGGTTGTGCCGCTGCGCGGTAATGTGCCAACACGGATTGAAAAGCTGCGCTCGCAACAGGTGGATGCGGCGATTTTGGCCTATTCGGGTTTGAAGCGGCTCGGCCTTGAACATGAAGCGGCATCTGTGATCGACCCTGCTGACATGCTGCCGGCGGCAGGACAGGGCGCGGTCGGGATCGAAATTCGCGAGAATGATCAGGATACGCGGGCGCTGCTCGACTTTATCCATTGCCACGAAACCGGGCTGCGCGTTTCTGCGGAACGGGCGGCGTTGCAGGTGCTTGACGGGTCATGCCATACGCCGATCGGGGCGCATGCGACGCTGGATGATGACGTCATGCGGCTGGAGGTGCTGGTTGCTTCGATGGACGGCAAGCAGCTCCATCGCGAGCGTGTGAGCG
>CBDUPU010000125.1:0-7184 GCA_965369185.1 uncultured Rhodospirillales bacterium | reverse complement strand
CGGGCTGAACATAATCATTTGCGGTTTGATGTTTTCGGGACGTCTGCCGGTATTCTGCCATTTCCGGCCCGGCCAAACCCGCCGCCCAACGTGAACCGCTTGCAGCACCACGAACGCTGGTTGCTTGACGTGTTCTGGGACGATTATCTGCGCCCGACCATGATGATGATGAGCGAACAGCTGGTATCGGTGGGCATGGAACAAATGTTTGTCGTCGGGACGTTTTTCGATGCCAAGCAACAGCTGGAAACGCAGCGCCTGTTCCAAAGGCTTGTAGCCAAGGCACACAAGGATTACCAGCCAAGCTTCGGCATGTGCGAAATCGGCACCAACACACGCAGCCTGGCAGCAGCCGAGTTTAACAGCGAGTTCACCTCTATGGTTTTGAACAAACGCTTTATTGACAGGCAGCTTGGTAACGGGGCTTCTGTTGGTGCGGGCGGGCCCGCGCCGGACCGGGCAAGCGAGGACACGACCGACCCGATAACAACGGCCAACCGGCTTGGCTATTTCCTGAATAATACCTGCGATGACAATGACCTAAACAAGGTGCCGGGCAACGCCGAGACCGGCCTGTTCCTTTGCGCCGACAACCCGCCGCAACAAGGCTGGGTCAACCGGGACGTTGACTGGCAAAACACGGTTATGAGCCCGCGCACGATCAATATCGATTTTGCCCGTGAGGGCTCCGACCACAGCAGGGTCTTTGAAATGTCAAACCTGTTATATGGCCACAGAGTCTTTAGCCGCCCGCGGAACGAGCTACTGCATTTCGAACAAAACCAGGATAATTATCTTGATTCGCGGTCGGTTACAGCCAAACGGAGCGTGGCGCAGCACAGCTTTAACGCTATCGTCGGACTAAAAGCACGCGGCACACATCCGGACGACCCGGGGCAAATCAGCTCTCAGGATACAGCTGAATTCATGCGGTTTTTCATGGAAGAGCTCGGCTTCCCGCAAGGGGACAGGCAGGCTTATTCGCGCTATATGTACCACAAGAACGAAGATAAGGACGAGGCGCCGATTGATGGCGAGAACGTCCAGATCAGCTATTACGGCCAAATGGAAATGCTGGCCAAAAAGATCTACCAGCGCCCTGAATTTTATACCCAGCTATACGACAAACCGGCGAACGTTAAGCGTAAGGCCGCTGCAATGGACGCCATTAAGCTGATGCTCGACCGCGATGTATTTGAAAGCCAATTGCGCGCAGAAGCGATCATGTCGATGATTCTGGAGCTGAAAGTCATTGAAGAGCAGCAAAATGTGGAGAACAAGCTCGGTCTGATGAAGGAGCGGGTGCGATAGGATGAGAAACGCAGGCAACAATATAATTTCAATGATGCGCAGGGCCGGCGGTCTCGCCATGTGCCTTGCTCTATGCCTGAGTTTATGTCTGATGCAGCTCGGCGGTTCGCGTATGGCCTATGCCTCCCACGAAGACCCGACCTATCTTGCTGATGCTGACGGCGCACTGGATGATGACGCGCATGTAGAGGGTATTCATCTAGCCATGCGGGAAAACTGGCTGGCGGCGTGGATGATGATGACCGAGCAATTTGCGGCGACCATGATGCAGCAAATGTTCATTATCGGCACATTCTTTGACGCAAAGCAGGAACTTGAAGTACAGCGGCTTTACCAAAAGCTCACCGCCGAAGCACATAAGGATTTTCATCCAAGCTGGCAGGTCTGTGAGTTTGGTACAACGGTCAGAAGCTTGTCCGCATCGGAAATGATCGGGCGGGAAAACACACAGATGTTTGATTCGATGATCGAAAAGAGCGAGCATCTGCACGCTGGCCTGGCAACCGCAACCGGTACGGTCGGCGATATATCGAACAGAATTCGTCAATTCAAGGATGTTTATTGCGATCTGGCTGAAAATAACAGGCAGGTTGATTTGCTGTGCGACAACAGCGCAGGTCCGATCGAGCGCCGTAGCAAGGACATTGATTACACGCGCCTGATCGATTTGCCTTATACGCTGGACGTCAATTACACTGACGATGATTCCACCGACATGGAAAATGACATTTTTGCCCTGTCGCGCAATTTGTACGCCGCGCCGGTCATCGACTTTATTCCGGAACAGCTGGTCAATGAATCCGCCAATCAGGATCTTTTCATGGCTGTGCGCTCGATCCACGCCATCCGCAGTGTTGCACGGCGCAGCTTTTCTCATATTATCGGCGAAAAGGCCGAGGGCGACCAGAATGCGATCTGGCAAGTCAGGCCGTTTATGTATGGAATTTTATCAGAAATGGGCGTCGCCGATGCTGATCTCGAGGATTTTCTTGGCGAAAATCCGAGCTATTTCGCGCAAATGGAGATACTGACGCGGAAAATTTACCAAAGCCCGGAATTTTTCACCAATCTTTACGACAAACCCGCTAACGTCAAACGTATCGGCGTTGCGCTGCAGGCACTTGAATTAATGCAGGACCGCGACCGCTTTGAAAGCGCTTTGCGGCGTGAAATGATGATTTCCCTGATCCTTGAGCTTAAATTGCGCGCCTACCAGGAAGACATTACCAATTCCATGTTCTCCTCGGTCAATCAAAAGCCTGATCTCATCAGCGGACCTTGATTCCCTCAATATAGCCTCCGACTTGGCATCAACCTTGCAACGTATCTCGGTGTAATACGCCTTTACCGGCAAAAAATGCACTTTTACAGAGGTACCAGAAGATGGGCTTAAGTGGCTTAGATACAGCATTATCAGGGCTTCGCGTCGCGCAACAGCAAATGAGCGTGATTGCCGGTAACGTCTCAAACGTCAATACCGAGGGCTATACTAGGAAAGTTTTGCCGCAGCAGACCGTATCGGTAAACGGCGCCTCTGTCGGGGTAAGCGCCCGCCCGATCCTGCGGAATGTCGACCTGAACCTGGAGCGTGACTTCTGGACACAGGTCAGCATGGTCAACGCACTAGACGTTAAAGCCAAATATCTCGACCGGATTCAGGAGTTTCACGGCTCGCCGAATCTGGAAGTTTCAATTGCCGCAGAGCTTGGCAAGCTGCGGGATACTTTTGCCACTCTGGCTGACAGCCCGGAAGATAATTTCCTGCAACGTACCGTCGTTGATCAGGCCTCATTACTATCCGGCAAAATCAACAAACTGGCCGGTCTGATTACAGAAATGCGCAATGATGTGCAGGATGAGCTGGACGTATCGGTAGAGACCATCAACACCAAGCTGCAAACCATCGCAGGCCTTAACCAGCAAATTAAATTCAACACGGCAAGCAGCAAAACCACGGCTGAACTGGAAGACCAGCGCGATCAGGCAATCAAGGAGCTTTCGGAAGAAATCGACATCAGTTTCTTTACCCGCGGCGACGGTGTACTGGTTGTCCAGACATCGAACGGCGTCCAGCTGGCAGACGAGCGGGCGGAACTTCTTTATTATAACCGCACGCCGCTAGGGCCGAGCAGCTATTACCCCGATCCCACCAACCCGATCGCCAACGGTATCTTTGTTGGCGGGAGCCCGGCGAACAATCCGGTCACGATCGACATCACCCAGTCCGATCTGAACGGCAAGCTCGGTGCTCTTCTGGAAGTACGCGACGAGATCTTGCCGGAACAGCAAGCGATGCTGGACGAACTGGCGCATAAAATGGCAACGCGCTTTGCTGAACAAGGGCTGATGCTGTTTACCGACAAAAGCGGGCGCGTCCCTGCGGACAGTAGCGCGAATTTAATTGGCGGCGTTAATTTGACCGCTCTTGCTGGCGGCGGCTCTTTGGCGGCGGCAAGCGGCACGGCACCAAATGACAGCTTCACCATTACGCTCAACGCGGGCGGTGCGGCGCCGCAACAACGAACCCTAACCATCAACCTGACCGCTGCGGAAGCTGCGTTCCCGTTTCCCCCGGCAGCAGACGGCGCGGAATCTCTGGTCAATTATATTAACAGCCAGATCGCCACCCTGCCTGATGCGTTCGGCAATACAATGGCTTCACTAAACGCCAGCGGCCAACTGAATATTACATCGAATTACAACATTTCGATCAGTGCCAACGGTGCCGGCCAGATGGGCGATTCCGGCCTGGCAACGCTTGGCCTTACGCGCGGCACCGAATATGCTGCGCCGAAAACAAACCCGCTAACACCTGTGCCGTATGTCGGTTTCGCCAATGTCATCCGCGTAAACCAGAATGTTCTTGATAACAATACGCTGGTGCAGCAAGGCACGGTGCCGACAGACCAGCCGGTACAAAGCGGCTCAAACGAAGTTATTCGCCGGGTTGTTGAATTTGTTTTTGGCGATATCGAGTTTCAGCAAGCCGCAAACACCGACCCGGCGACACAGGTCGATTTGCGCGCCAATGCGACCGGCGGCACGACCATGCAGGACTGGCTCGGCATTTATTCACAAAACAGCATTACCAGCACACTTGACCTGACCGGCTATAGCGATGTGCTGGCGCTCATCAATGCGGGCGGCGATACATTCCAGCCGCCGAGCGGACCTGTACTCGATCAGTTTACCCTGACCTTTGATGATCCGCGCACCGGCCAGCCGGCGCAGACTTACTATCTTGATCTTGAAGATATTCAGGCGACCTTCCCGATCGGCGGTGCCATTACGAATGCGGCAGATCAAATAGCAGCCGCTATCAATAATTTGAACCCGGTAAACAACCCAAACCCGCCGAGCGATGCGGCCGCGCCCAATGCCGCCTTTGACGTGCAAGCGAGCGTTAACGCCTATGGGCAGCTGGTCATAGAATCCCGTGCAAATATCACGATTGACGCCAGTTTCCCGACCGGCAACCCGCCGGACGGGGGGATGCGCGATGAAGGACTTGCCTTTCTTGGCCTTACCGCAGGAACCTATGCGACGACTGATCCTTATATTGACGTACAGGTTGGCAACGACCCGCCGACCCGAATCACGATCGAACCGGGCGATGATGAAAACAGCCTTATGACCAAGCTGCAAAATGTGCCTGGTCTGGCGATTGATGACGACCTGACAGATGCGCTTGGGGGCGGCCTTCTGATCCTGCGCCCCGGTGATGATTCAACGAACCCGAATTTCGGCGGCGATCTGAAAATCACCGGCGGACCGTTCACATCAGAAGGCGGTGCAAACGGCACGGCAGTCGGAACAACGATTATTACCGCATTATTCGGAACAGAAGATCCGGTGGACGATATTCCATACGAAGTCCCGACCAGCGCCGGGGCTTATGAATCATTCCGCCGCGACCGGCTGGGACCAAATGCGCAAATCAGCACCGGCATTATCAGCTCGACCGATCTGATTGACTTTGCGCAAAAAATGGTCAACCAGCAAAGTGCCGAGAGTATATCTGTTGCAGCGCAGATTAAGGACGAGACATCTTTCCGCGACTTGTTGCAACGCCGCCTGCTTGATGAATCCGGGGTCAATATCGAGGAGGAGCTGTCGCAAATGATCGTCATCCAGACCGCATTCTCGGCGGCCGCCCGGGTAATTTCGGCGATTGATGAAGAATTTCAAGAATTGCTGAATGCAATTCGGTAAACACCAAGGAGAAACGTAAGATGACTTTCGTATCGACCATAGGGCAAAGCATCGACCAAATCGAGCGAATCAAGGTAACCCAGCTCCAGCTTGCCGATCTTCAGCAACAAATCGCGACCGGCAAAAAAAGCCAGACCTTTGCCGGGCTTGGAACCGATATTATTGCATCGAAACGGGCGCGGGAAAATTTCACCAAGCTCGATAATTACGTCAATAATATCGACATCGCCGACCGTCGCCTAAAGATGATGGTAGAAGCCATGACCGAGTTCAAAAATCAGGCCGAGGCCGTATTGAACGCGATCGAAATCCAGACTCAACAGGGAGAGTACGAGATTGAGGCGGTCAGCGACCTTGCCCGCAACACTGCGACGTTCCTCAATGATCTGATCAATACCAAAGACGGCGACCGCTATTTATTTGGCGGCTCGGAAACCAAGAGCGCGCCGCTTGGCAGCACCGGATCCATGCAAACCTATATGAAGACGCAGCTCAATAGCTGGCTCAATGCCGGTATTGATACGGACCAGTTGATCGCCAGCTACCGCGACCAGACACAGTTGACGGACACGATCATCGGCTACTCTGCGCCGCTTAGCGCGGGCACGGCGAAAAACGTTTATGTGAGGGTAGAAGACCATACCGAGATCAACTACACGGTTTTCGCCAATCAGGACGGAATGCGCGATATTGTCGCCGGCGTGAACATGCTGGCGCAAATTGATCAGGTAATGGACGAGGTCACGCTCGACCCGGACGATCCAGTTGGTACGATCAC
Source organism: uncultured Rhodospirillales bacterium (assembly GCA_965369185.1). GTDB lineage: Bacteria > Pseudomonadota > Alphaproteobacteria > Micavibrionales > Micavibrionaceae > UM-FILTER-47-13. Next base: position 883 of record CBDUPU010000125.1, on the reverse strand, counting down.
GGCGCCGGGGGCGACCAAGCAGCAACAGAACGATAATTTTTATCAGTTTTTCAACGATCTCGCCTCGATGATGAACCGGGCGATGGATGCGATTGACAGCGAACTTTACTCGCTAAGCCAAAGCCAGGCACAAATATCCAAGATCAAGGACAGCCACAAGCTTGATCAGAACATTCTGCAAGGCACAATTGATCAGGTTGAAAATGCCGATATGAACGAAGTTGCCGTTAAACTTAACAGCTTACAAATACAGCTTGAGGCCTCGTATCGTGTTACCGCCACGATATCCAGCCTCAGCCTGGTCAACTTCCTTCGTTAAGCCCTTTGGGAGCGCCGAAGAGATAAACTAGTTGGTTTTTTCGGTATAATTCTCGATCACGAGAACAGAAGGTCCGCCCGGCAAGTTCGGGTGCAAACGCCCAAGCGGGCGCGGATCTGCCATGCCGTATGTCATCAGAATATTCGTCACTGCGTCCGGGAACGTGCCGTGCATGCTCATCGGTGCCGGCAGGGCATAATCATAAGGAGAGTTCCAGAGCATTGCGACGTTGGCAGAGCTGGCCCAGCGGTTCAGAACCTCTTTCAGGCTAGAGCCTTGTTCGGCCTGCCAGAAACGGATTTCAAGAGGATCCATGACCGGACCACGTCCAGTGGCCTGATCCAGAGCGGCAGGTTTCTGTACGGCCGCGACCGGTTCCTGCGGTGCAGGCGGCAACGCTTTCATCAGCGGCACAGGGCCATTTGAATAATCGGTGGTATAGGCCGCGGTCGGCGCGGGCGCAGCCGGTGCCTTAACCGCATTATCTGAATCTTTTGCTACCGCCATTTCAGCGCGATCCATTACAGGACGCTGACGGCGCGGGTAAGATTGCTGTACCGGCTC